>RGUK01000699.1 GCA_010027825.1 bacterium | reverse complement strand
ACGAAGTATCTAACCTGCGTGTTGTACGCAAGCTGGCAATGCAGGCCGCGCTCCCTAAGCCAGGCCTCAGCGCCTTGCAGCTTCTCCTCCATGTGCGCGGGGCATACCTCCACCAGTGTAAGCAAGCGATAGCAGGCCACTGGAAATAGCCCCTGGAGGGGCGGGCATCCTTTATATACACAACAAAAACAGCAAGCTGTGTAACTAGAACTGTGTAACTAGACCTGTGTAACCTAACACGGAAGCTGCATGGAAGCTGCCCGGCGCGATCACGGTTACACGTGTGTGTGTATGTCCGACGCGATCTCTACGCGCGCGAATAGCTTGTGCGACGAATGTTACACAATGTGCATGCGCGACGAATGTTACACACGAATCTTACACAGTGTGCCTTTGCGTGCGCGCACACCCGAACCGTGTAATGTGTATCGTGTAATGTGTAACCTTTGCTTTGTAATATGTATAGTGTAATGTGTGTTGTGTATCGTGTAATATGTATAGTGTAATGTGTATCGTGTATCGTGTATCTTGTAATGTGTATCGTGTATCGTGTATCTTGTAATGTGTATCGTGTAATGTGTATCGTGTAATGTATATCGTGTAATGTGTATCATGTAATGTGTATCGTGTAATGTGTATCGTGTAATGCGTTTCGTGTAATGTGTATTGTCTGCCGTGTAATATGTAACCTTCTGTTTGTATTGTGTAATGTGTAATATGTATTGTGTAGTATGTAATGTGTAGTATATAATACTCGTGACTACAGTGTTTCAGTAACCAAGGCACAAGGAACCTTAAAGACATCGACTACAAAACAGTTATTTTCTTTTCGGAAAAAAACGATTCTGATACGACGGATGATCAAAGGGTCGTTCAAAATCATAATTAAAATTCGCCTAGTACTTTATAACAAAAACAGTTGTTATAAATGACTGATCTTACTACAGTCCAAGAAATAAATAACACGTTTTCAAACGCACCACTTGACAGTAAGCTCATTCAAAAACTGCGAGAAAAGTTTACAGAACAGGAACAACAATTGTTTGTACAGAACTTTTGTATGTACTTTTGTTTTGTGTGAACTTTTGTAACTTTTAAATGTAATCTATCTATCTATCTGTACCTGAACTATGACAAGGAAAAGGATTACGTTATCGACCTGGACCAAGTGTGGCAGTGGATGGGATTCAGCCGCAAAGACCCTGCTAAAAGAGTATTGGACACGCATTT
>RGUK01000698.1 GCA_010027825.1 bacterium | reverse complement strand
ATGCTTTTGGACACACAAGATCCCTGTTCTAGGGCTTTAGAAGCGGTACAAGCACTACAAGAGTACCTAACAGAAAATGGTATGGATCTGGCACAGCTAAGAGTTTTTACTCAAACCGATAATGGGCTGGAGGAATGTGAAGGATCGCCGGACAGATAAGCACAGCAGAATTACTAGGAGGGCTCTCTGGAGCCCTCCTGTTATTTTTAGGGTGCTGCTGGTGCTTGAACAGGACTAGCTGGTTCCGGCTTACTCTCTACGTTCCCTACAGGCAATTGAGGATTTTTTGCCTTTGCAGCGCTTGCCTCTAATCCCTCGATACGTTTTTCCAGATCGTGCACATCTTCCTGTAAACTATCCAGGCTATTTTTCAAGGTGCGCAAATCGTTAGCGCAGGATTCTTTGATTGCGCTCATCTGATCACGCAAATCATCTATGCGGTCGGACAAACGATCAACGCGTCGGTGCGTGCCATGACCCTCGTCGCTGCTGCCGCCCCCACGATTATTGTTGGTCATAGCAGACCCCACAACGCTGCCCATCAATGAGCCTCCAAAGGCCCCGATAGCCGCATCGCCGCCGCCACGCGCATGCACGTACATCGATAGGCTGCCCACCGCAAGCAAAAGTGCGGCAACCAGTATTTGTTTTTTTAGCATCATGAGCAGCTCCTTAAGGCTTTTTGCGCATGACCAAAATGCCCAGGGCAACTACGCCAAACAGCAACACAATGACAATGGAAACCAAAATAATGAAGAGTGAATTATTGCCATGAAGCGCATTGCTTTCTGCCATTTTGCGTTCTAAATCGCGCCGATCCATTTCACGCTCAAGCTGCGCAACCCGTTGGCGCTCTTGATCAATGCGGACCTGCTCAGCCCGCTCCTCAGCACGGCTCGCACGACCGTCATTGCTAGCGGCAGTACCAATCATGGTGCCGATAGCCAAGCCCCCCAAGGCCCCAGCAACAGCATCCCCACCGCGCGCAAGCAAAGCAACGTGTGGCAAACTCAACGCTGCCAGCAAGCCCAACAGTAGTCCATAGTTTTTCATCGCTTCTCCCCCCAGAAAAACATTAACGTCCCTTGTGAAATCTATACACTGAAAAGATAGCTTTAGCCTACCGTTTGGCATGCGAATCAGTCAATACATTGGCACTGGAGAGCGTTTATGAATCGTATATTTGACCTTATTGCCCAAGAAAAAATTCGACAAAATGAGATTTCACTG
>RGUK01000697.1 GCA_010027825.1 bacterium | reverse complement strand
CAAATCTAATGATTTTCCGAACGATGTGATATGCCCCGTCCTGTTCAATCAGGTACTGCGTTCCTTCCACTTGCGGGTTCATGAATTGGAAATCCGCATTGTTTATTGTGCTGTACGGATAGGTCAGGATGGTGTTGATGACTTGGTACGAAATGCCGTCCACCACGGAATAATCAAGTTTTTTGTACTGCCTTGTCACAATGTCCAGGGCAATGCTTCCGTCATGGATGAATAGCTGATTGTTCCCAATCTGATTCGAAGTCATACTATTGATGTACACATAATTGTCCGGCAGGGTTTCAATAGGCATGAACTCATACACTGCCACACTCTTGCCATCGTATGTAAGGCCAGACAATGCGGCCATGTATGCTTCACGCAGGGATTTGCCGGGGTCTTTCATAGGTTAGCTGATTTCAAGATTGTTTGTAGTCGGGTTATCAGCTTTGGCCTGACTTCTAGGAATGAAGGCCATAAAAATGGTTGGGGTGCGATGCCGTTAATCATAATTTTCCTGGCGATGTTTACCGCATGATTCTTGTCACCTTTTTTTATGATCTTCTTTTTCGTTCCCCATACATAGATGGCTTCAACCATTGATGCAAAGTTGCCGCGACTGGCACGGCCTTTTACTGCCGCTGCCACCTCGGTTAGTTCCGGCGGTTAGTTCCGGCGGCACACTTACCTTTTTCACGGTGCCAAACTCGATATATGGCGCATGGTAGGCATTGGCAAATACAGTGTATTTCAGATTGCTAACCTTTTCAGTTCCTATGCTGTTGCGCAGTTCAGAAAAGTTAGACGGTGCTTTGCGCTTGGCCCTTGTCGCTATGCTTTGTGCCTGTGCGTCAATCTCGGCGTCAATCTTGGCATTCAATTCACTATTCACGTCCTTGATAGCCGCGATCACCTTTTCCACCCCCATCAGTTTTAACGTCATATGGGAACCCTCCTTTGATATTGGGTGGCCAACATGGGGAAGTCGGTCAGGGTAGCATTCTCATTTGACAGATCTATGCCCCTGTTTTGATAGGTATATGCCGTGATGCTCAATATATCATTCTTGGCATCTTCAGGAATCGTGTCGAAACCATAGGACAGATATATGGTATGGATGCCTGATTGATACATCCGTATTTGCGAACCGACAAGATCATATTGGCCGCACCCTATGGATTGATTGCCGAACTGCACGGCATCGACCGACTGCACAGGCCCCGGCAGCTCATA
>RGUK01000696.1 GCA_010027825.1 bacterium | reverse complement strand
AAGGCCTCTGTAGGGCGATCAGCCGGTGAAAAAAGGACGCTGATAGAAGCTTGCTTGCCGGTAACGGTGGGTGGCTTAACTGCTGCTGGTTGTGCACATGCATCGTAACTGCTTAAGCCTAAAGCAATGATCAGTACGATGTGCAGGTGCATGCTAGGTCCTTTTGTCCTGTATTTTGTAGCCTTTTGCTGTCAGTTCTTCGCGCAACGCGTCAGCTAACGCCCAGTTTTTTTCTTTGCGCGCTTGCTCGCGTTGGTCAATAAGCGCCTGAATTTCGGGCGTTATTTCACAGACAGCCTCAAGAAGTGGTTCTAGGGTTAAGCCAAGCACATCCCGCAGCAATGAGCCAACCGTGTACGCGAATGTAGGATCTTTTTTAGCACGTGGTAGCTGCTCGAACACCAAGCCAAAAAACTGAGGGGTGTTCAAGTCGTTGCATAGTGCTTGCTTTAGACTAGCAACATCCGCGTCATGGTCAATCGGCTCTGTTAGGGCAGAGGTACCATAGTGGGCAATTAGCTTCTTATAAGCAACTTCAGCAGCATCTAAGTCAGGAAAGCTGAAATCAATGGGTCCACGGTAGTGATGTTGTAAGTAATAAAAACGTACCACCATCGGGTCTTTTTTTGCAAAGAGGTCTTTAAGCGCTACGATATTGCCTAGCGACTTGGACATCTTTTCTTTGTCGATGTTCACAAATGCATTATGTACCCAGCAGTGAGCAAACTCTGCTCCGTGGAGGGCTTCGGATTGTGCAATTTCATTTTCATGGTGGGGAAAAATGAGGTCCATCCCGCCACCATGAATATCTATCGTTTCGCCTAGATGCTTTTGTGCCATGACTGAGCATTCAATATGCCAACCTGGACGTCCTTTGCCCCAAGGACTGTCCCAGAAAACATGCTCATTGTTGCCCTTCCACAGAGCAAAGTCTCCTGGATGATGTTTTTGTTCGTTTACGTGCACGCGTGCACCGGCTTGGAGCGCTTGGCTGTCGCGACCGGATAGCTTGCCGTAGTGCGCAAAACTTTCTATGGAAAAGTAAACGTCATTGCCCACCTGGTACGCGTGTTTTTTATCTATTAACCCCTGAATGAACGAAATGATTTCAGGGATGCACTGCGTAACGCGGGGTTCAGCTGATGGCGGTAGGCAACCAAGTTGTTGCATTGCTTGGCTGAAGAGGCCGTAGTAGTGCTCAGCAACTTGGGCAAATGCTTCAGGATTGCC
>RGUK01000695.1 GCA_010027825.1 bacterium | reverse complement strand
CGTCATGCAGCAACTGCACCGAAGCTTGTACCCCACGAAGGTAATAAAATCATTGACTTAGGCGATGGGGTAGCTGTTTATAATTTGCCGCTAAACAATAAGAGGAAAAACCCCAACGAAGCTGTTGCGTTAGGTCATTGTGGAACTCCGCATAAAGGTGGACAGCTCTGGTCAATTCGAAAAGACCACGGCAATGGTCAGGCTGAACCCATGGTGACCATTTCCCATGAGGGTGGTTACCTCGGAGAAATAAAAGGCAAGGCCAACTGGAAACCTAGCACAAAATTGCATCCATATCTTGCGAAACTGATGGCTTCGGATTTAGTCAAGGGGTTTGTTGGTGGTGGTTACGCCCCCGAAAGCAACTTCGAGTTTTCGGACATGAAGGAGGGGCTGCGTAAAAAGCTTTTGGACTACAAGCCTTCTTTGAAGCAAAAGGTTTACAAGGAAGAATTACCAGAAGGATTTCAGGGTAATTATTCCCATACTCCCGAAGTAAAGAGCATTTTTAACAGCAATGATGTTCAAGCACAAATTGATTATTTGTCCAAGCATCCACCGGGTTCTCGGGTTCACAAATACGCAGCCCTAAACGAAAACATTACTCCAGACGTCCTCAAATACCTGATTGATGTAAACGAAGCCGATTCTTGGGTTCACCAACTCGCAGCCCAACACAAAAACATTACCCCAGAACTCCTCAAACACCTGATTGATATAAACAAAGCTGGTTCTGAGGTTCACGAATACGCAGCCCGACACGAAAACATTACCCCAGAATTACTTAAATACCTAGTTGAAAGAAACGAAGCTGGTTCTTCGGTTCACAAATTCGCAGTCGAAAACAAAAACATTACTCCAGAACTCCTTAAACACCTGATTGATACAAACGAAGCTGGTTCTTCGGTTCACAAATACGCAGCCATAAACGAAAACATTACCCCAGAATTACTTAAATACCTAGTTGAAAGAAACAAAGCCGGTTCTGATGTTCACCAATTCGCAGCCCAAAACGAAAACATCCACCCAGATGTCTTAAAACACCTGATTGATATAAACAAAGCCGGTTCTCAGGTTCACGAATACGCAGCCCGACACAAAAACATTACCCCAGAACTCCTTAAACACCTGATTGAAAGAAACGAAGCTGGCTCTGGCGTTCACCAATTCGCAGCCCAACACCCCCAGTTCAAAAACCTGCCGCCAGAAACTCAAATGCTTGTTCGTCCATAC
>RGUK01000694.1 GCA_010027825.1 bacterium | reverse complement strand
TCATTATGGAGGTGATGTTGTGACAAGCTGGAAACGCGCCTGGCAAACCCGCTGCAAGACGCGAAGCAGCGCAAAGCTCAAGCGGTGGCTCAAGCGGCACAACCACCGGCTTAACCGGCTGGTGGCCAAAATGCTGGAGCGGGATATCGTCCGGCTCAACGGCCGCGACGTGACTTAGTAGGGTGTGTTGGTGTTAGGGGCCGCCTATGGGCCCCTTTTTTTAGCTATCAGAACCCCCGCTAAATATCTGCTAATTACCGGGTATATCTAATGAGGAACCCGGTGGTATTAACTCACGTGTTGTGAGTTAGTCCGGCAGTACTCCCCGGAGTCCGAATTTTTTCTTTCACCCCGTTTCAAGGAGAAATAGTTATGACGATTGCTGACATCACTGCTCAGGTTGCTGACATTACTGCCCGGTGCTCGAAGTTCTCTGGCTGGAACCTGAAGTTCATACTCGACGGCCCGGCCACGAACGTGAAACATGCCGGCTTTAGTCCAGTGCTGGAGTTCTTTGATCCTGAAGACCGTACGGGTCAATCGCGCCTGATGCTGCACATTGATCGCCACGGCCTGCTGGGCGAAGTTTATGGCCGCATGGCACACTGGGGAATTACGCTCGAAGAACGGCAAGTGCTGCGGGATGCGCTTTTGGCCGCCGGCAAGCAACCCGAGTTCAACAAGCGTCAGTGCTCGCTGACTCTCGGCGGGCAGACGCTCGCCGTCGAGGCAATCTAATCTATCGGCAGCGGAGGCGACGGCTCCGCACGCGCAAGCGTTTTTTTAGCTATCAGCGCTAAATATCTGCTAATTACCGGGTGTATCTAATGAGGACCCCGGTGCCTCTCCTCTCTTTTTGCTATCAGCGCTTTTGATAACATACGGCGCGCGTGTGATACACTAATATGCAGGATAAACCAAGGAAAATCCGCATGCGTATTAACACCCCTGCCGGCTTTGCGAAAAAATCCATGGCTCCGCTAGTTAATATTCAAAACTTCGCGCCCCAGTTGCGCAAGCGGGAATTCTCGCGCGAAGAGTTAGCGGATATTGAATCGGGTAAAACCCGTTGGCTGCCCGACATTCTGCAGAACTACGGTACGCCTGTCACGCACATGCTGGCTTCGCCGTTAAAAACTGGGTTAATTAGTGCCGTTCCGGGCGCGTTAGGCGGAGCAGTAATCGGCGGCGGATTAGGGCAAAACTCGGGATTAGGTTCATTACTCGGCGCGTT
>RGUK01000693.1 GCA_010027825.1 bacterium | reverse complement strand
TAGCAGTAAACGATGTCGGTCTCGGCATAGGTCATTTTTTTATCTCTTGCTAAGTTGGATTTCATAAATAGCCTCATCAGCCTCGCTGGTGTTGGCCAGCGCCTCGAGGTCATCCTCATTAAGCATCGTTCCGTCTTCAAACTCGGCGTATGAGATGTACGCATCGGCAATCCCACGCGGGTGATAGATGCCAGACAGCTCGATGGTGCTCCACTTAATCTTGCGGCCGTTGAGTTCCATATCAGTCTCCTTAAAAGGAACCTAAGGTTTCGGTTTTTTTGCGCCACCGAAAAGTGCCTCGGTCAATTACCTTAACTCGATTCACATTTGCTAGTTCACGCGGAAGATGTCGCAAGACTCTAATTTCTGCCAACAAAATTTCTGAACCTTCATGAACCGGATAAATGTTGCAAACTGTACCAGTGGTTTTTTTACCATTGATTGTTTTAAATTCAACAAAGTCCCCAATTTTTACTAAATTCATTTCAGTCTCCTCAGCGTGAAGTAGTCTTGATTGAGAACGTAGCGGTCGTCTTGGTGTGACGAGCGATTGCGTCAGCCGGGATACCAAACTCGGCAGCCAGAGCCTTCCAGTCCACATTTGAGCAGTCCACATTTGAGCGGTTGGCCTCGATGTAGGTGGCCTTGAACAAGGTGCCCTCAAAGACCTTGGGGCCACCGGCGCTAGCGATGTCCTTGAGTTGGTCCTTGATGGCCTCGGCTTGAGCCTCGAGGTCCTTAATCTGGGCAATCAGAACACCCAGTTCATCAACTTGAGTAAGAGTGCGGTCCATCTGTCTATCCTTTTCTCTGTCCGGCACATCGCCGTGATGTAACTATCTCACACACAATCCCTGTGTAGTTGAATCTTTTGTTACAACTTGTTGGAGTTGGCTAGCCAGAAACGGGCCATGCGGGCGTTGTGGACGATGTCTGCCAGCTCTTCGTCGGCACGCTTCCAGTTCTTGGCGTTCAGGTCCTCGGTGGCTCGACGGATGAGAGCCTCGGCCTTGATTAGATATGCGCTCCAATCTTGTTCCATTTTTTACCCCTGTAGTATGTTGGCAATAATTGCAGTTAAGTATGTGTTTACTTTGGCTTTGGAGTGACAGATGAACCACTTACGTGAATTTGCGACCGTTCGAGAGCATGAGATGCTGGATGCGATTGAAGAGCACGGCACTCAATCTAAGGCGGCTCAAGCCCTTGGAATATCGACTCGAGCGATTGAACGCGGT
>RGUK01000692.1 GCA_010027825.1 bacterium | reverse complement strand
TCACCGATGACAAGTCAGCCGAAATGGCAAAACTGATTGAAAATGCCAACCGTGATGTGCAAATCGCCTTTGCCAACCAAGTGGCAGCCATGTGCCAGGAGGCAGCAATGGACCCCTATCATGTCATCGAACTTGCCAACAAGCATCCACGGGTAAAAATTCTCAGCCCCACCTGCGGCGTAGGCGGACACTGCATTGCGGTGGATCCATGGTTTTTGATCGAGAGCTTTCCAGAGCAAACAAAGCTCCTGCAACTGGCGCGTTCCATTAATGATGCAAAACCATACAGCGTTATTAAACAGGTGCTTGAGAAGGTCGATGAGCTCAAGAAAAACAACGTGGCTAAGCCAAAAATATTTGCCATGGGCCTTGCCTTCAAACCTGATGTAGATGACATTCGAGAATCACCTGCCCTCCTAATTGCGCAAGAACTACATCAGCGAAACGATCTGGTGGAGCTGAAAGTGTATGATCACAACGTGCCACTCAGCACCTTGCAGCAGCGCAACTTCGACATAGCCTCCGACGTGTGGCGCGGCATTGGATGGGCCGACATTGTCTTGGTACTGGTCAAACACAAGGAATTCATCTTCATGCACCAGGACGTTTTTGGTGGCAAGGTGGTGATCGACACCTGCGGCCTGCTCTACGAAATGCAAGCACGCCAGTCGCGCGCGCTGCTTGAAGGTGCCACTAAAGTTGAAACGCTTTTCTGGAAGACTGGCGCTATGAAAGATATGCAATGAGGCAGGTGTTATTGCACCGGGGCAACATCAAAGTACATGAGGTAAGCCCCCCATTGGTCGATGAGCACAGCGTGTTGGTGCGCGTGCACTACTCCTACATTAGCTCGGGCACAGAAGGTGCCACCCTCACGGCATCTGACCAGTCCCTCTTAAAAAAATTCGCCGGCAATATCACCGGCAACACGAACAAGATTATCGGTGCCATCAAAGAACACGGCCTTGCCAGCACCTTTGCTCTCATGCAAGAAAAGCGCCACAAACATCTGCCATTGGGCTACTCCTGCTCAGGACAAGTGGTTGCTACCGGCGCACAGGTCGAAGGAATACATACCGGCGACTATGTGGTGTGTGCCGGCGCCGGCTTTGCTCACCACGCCGAATTGGTCGCAGTCCCTAAACAGCTGCTTGCCGTGGTAAGAAACAAGGCTAATCTTAAGCACGCAAGCATTACGACCATTGGCGCCATAGCCCTGCAGGGCCTGCGTCGCGCTCAAGTGGAGCTGGGCAACACCG
>RGUK01000691.1 GCA_010027825.1 bacterium | reverse complement strand
TCGCGCAGGCCGATTGCTACAATGTTGTCCGTTAGGTTGTAGTAATGCGAGGAACCCAAAATATCATAGCCGTTGGGCAACTGAAAAAACCCGTCGCCGCCTTCTTGTAGTTTCCGTGGGTGTGCTACAAGGAACACGACCAAGCGGTATTTTTTTGCAATACCTTTGACTTTTGCCATGAGCGAGGCCGCCCCGTCGCTGATAGAGGAAAAACCGGATTGGTCTATGCAAGACAAGTTGTCTATAATAAGCGCCTTTATGCCCCGGCTTTTGACCAAGCGCTCGGTCTTGGAAAGCACGTCGTCTATCTTATACAGCCCGTCGCCTGTAATGTAGAACAAATGGTCGTTTAGTTTTTCCAGCGATTCCCCGGCTTCTTGCGGGTTGACCACGCTTGTTTTTACGTGCTTTTTCACAAGCCCGGTAATATGCAACGGCACGCTTTTCTCCGCGCTGACCACGGCCAAGCGCATCCCGTGACGGTTTAGCATGTGCACCATGATAGCATCTACCAAGTTGGATTTTCCACTTCCCGGAGCGCCGGTAAAGATTGTTACCTCAGAAGGGAAGAGCGTAATTAGTTCCTCCAATCCCGGGATACCGATTGAGAGCGTTTCGGGATAGCCGTTTACCAAATACGAATACGCCTCGTCTAAGTTGTCGAATACGGATTCCACGCCCTCTATCGGGAAAGGTTGGGCGTTTGCAAACGCGTCTTTTAAAAGGCTTTTCCCTTGCTCAAGGCCGTACTTTTGTAGGCACTCGTTGGAATCCTTTATCCCGACCGGAAAACGCACCTGAACGCATTTCTCGCGGCCTAAACGGTCTGCCAGAGTCAAAGCAAGATCGTAGCCGACGTGGTCTTGGTCGCCTGCTATGTAAACCTTTTCCACTTTTTCAAAGTCCCCGATGTGCGGATCGAGGTACGCCGTGTTGTTGGCAGCGCCGTTAGGTACGCTGACTGCATAAGCAAACCCGGCGGCCATCCACGAAAGCGCATCAAACTCGCCTTCGGTAATTACGACATAGTCTTTTGCCGTCTTTAAACAGTCGCCGTTGTACAAGCAAAGCTGTGCCCCGGCTTCCATTTGAAAGGCTTTCTTTTCTATGCCCCGGTATTTGGTATTGACGTGCTTGAAATTGAGGAAATAGTTGAACGCCACAAAATGCCCCCGGGTAGGGGAAAACCCAGAGCCTATAAAGTTGTTGGCCAAAACCGTCTCAGGAAGGCAGCGCACCTTTGTACAGTATTCGACCGC
>RGUK01000690.1 GCA_010027825.1 bacterium | reverse complement strand
GCAAAATAACTTTGGAGCTTTTGTTGCGCTATAGCCTCCGCTTGCTCTTTAGTCAGGTACTGAGTTTGAGCCTGCTGTGGGGCTTGAGAGGGGGCGTTGAACCTACCCTGGCCTGTCAGGTCCTCCGGCATTAAACCGTACGCTCTTAGCCATTCTACGGCCGTATTTACGGGGTCGTTAGCCATTGCTCTATCCCATGCAATAGACCGTTTGGCCACGTCTGCTATGTTATACCCCCGTTTGGTGTAGTAATCCTCGTGCTGCTGAACGACATCGGCAAAAGCACCTGCTACCTTTGCTTTAGCCTCTACTTCAGCCATTTTACGGCTAAACTCCGACCTAGTTTCGTAAGCCCGACGATTTAGGTAATTCTGTAAAATATGGGCATTTTGTGGCGTAGGGTTCAAATATGCCTCTTTCTCGTCGTTCCTCATATCGGCAGGAGGAACCAGCATTGGGCGCTCGGGAGCAGGAGTAGAAGCGGCAGCAACGGGTTGTGGCTCATTAGTAGGCGTTGGCGCTTCGGGCTCAAGCTTATCTGCTGCCAAATGTTCAGCCATTGTCTCACGAATAGACAATCCTTGTGGCTCATCCCTTTGCGGGGTCATTTCGGTGCTATTTTCTTCCATATTGTAACCTTTGCGCTATTTGCTCTTTTATGTTGTTAAGAAGTCGGGATTCGCGCTCACGATGGGTGTTTTCAGGGTTATATCCCCGCTCGTAGGCATCGCCGATTTCTATTGCTCCAGCCGCCCTATAGGCAGCCCTTAGCTTAGATTTACTGGTATATATCTCTTTAGGATTTAGCGGATTGCGCGTTGGCTCCATTTCGTCTTGTATAAAATACTGTTTTGGAGACATGACAATTTTTTGCTCCCCGTAGGGAACAATGGTATCTTGAATAGGGCAATATATATATCGGGTCATATAATTTCTAATAGCATCAATATCACTAACATCTTTACACGTCTAATGCGTCTTTTGGATAAATCAGGATATGGCGTTGCTTCCGAAAATAATGGTTGGATTATTTCTTCTGCTGTTTGCTCTACAGTTTCATGAGACTTGGATACTGCTTGTAATCGTTCTAAAACTAGCTGGGCTGCTATGGCCTCTTCTTCTTGTTCTTCTCGCCGTTTTAATGCTCTGTATTTACGTGCTTTGACATAAATGTCTGCACCGTCTACTTGTTTTGGATTTAATAGTAGAATTAGGCTCATGTTAAGTTTCTATTTTTGGTCGGGGCATAGCTTTTATTT
>RGUK01000070.1 GCA_010027825.1 bacterium | reverse complement strand
AATTCATGCACCAAAAACAATTTGTGCAAGCAAAGAAAATGAGTTTCCGCTTACCCTACAGCTTCATCAATAGAGATTGGCAACGCGCCAATGTGAACGAATTAGTACGATGCCATGAGTTTTTATATCAGATTGACTACGGGATTAAGACTGGCTCAACCTTTTGCAGTCTAGACCTTCTTTTTGTGCACTACTTTACGGGCGCGTTTACCAGGGAAAGTTCTTATGACGCTCTATGAATTGCTTAACCGTGAAATCAAGCGCATGACGGCTGGCATCGGCTGCCACAACAAGGGCAATATTCATCCTCTAATCATGAACGAGATAGAAAAATACATCATCCAAATCGTTTTAGCCGAAACAGACTACAACTACCTTGCCGCTTCCAAAATGCTCGGCATTGGCCGCAGCACGTTGTATCGCAAGATAGATGCACTGGGCATTCAACCTCCTTCCTCGCCAGCACCCCAAGACCTATCTGCGCCCTCCTTGTAACATCCTGGAGACACTAAGTAATGAACATTACGCGCCCCCCAGGCTTCATGGGTATATTCCTGTGCCTGTTCCTATTCCCTTCACGTATCTACGGAGAAAAATCGATTATGTACCAGCTTTCTGTCGCCCCAGACCATATCGAGACGTTTAAAGAGCTTGCGGTGGTCTATGATGCAACGCTTCCTAAAGTCTTTAATAACCTGAAGCCAGAAGAGCGCATTTTTATTTATTATATGCTGCGCGCAAGCTTGCCTGGCAACCGCATCTGCACCGACCAAATGCACAAAGACGGGATTGCACTGCAAGAGATATTCCAAGCGTTGCTTGGGGCCGAGAAGGAGCTGGTCGAAAAGTTCAAAAAAAAGGACACCGGTGTCAGTGGATTAAACATCCCCAAATTTATACAGGAAGTCAAAACATACGCGGTGTATCTCTGGAGTAACCACGGGCAATACTTTGCACGAGAGCATGCCGACGAAAAACGGACACCAAATCGCCTTGGCCTCAAGACGCTAACCAAAGAAAATGTGTGCAGAGCACTGCATGCCCTAGGCCAACCAACCTTAGCCAGCCAAGTGGAAGAATTAGAGCGCGTTATCTTTGACCACTCTTACCAATCAACCGGGACTGTCCCCGGGAGCATTGAGCAAAGCGCCCGCAACTTTTATGCACCAGGCTTTACCGAACAAGACTACCTTTCGGTGCCCATGCCCCAGCGCTCGGCGTTGAATGCTTATTTTGAGCTGACAAAAGATGCTACGGGCAATCATGTAACAACCCTCCCTTACACCCTACACGGCAAGTACGGCAAGGAGCTAACTGTTGCTGTGCATTGGCTCAAAAAAGCTTGCGAACATGCCAAGCGCTATCCAGCAACCTTTGACGCACACTTAGTTAAAGGGTTGGATTATTTAACAGCCTACTTGCAAAGTGGCGACGAAGAGCTTTTCAAAAAACATTCGATTGAGTGGCTGCAAGCAAAAAACAGGGTCGACTATTGCTTTGGCTTTATTGAAACCTATGACGATCCAAAAAATCAGCGTGGAACGTTTCAAGCGGACGCAACCATCCGCACCATTAGCCTTGATAACCTTAGTGCTATTTTACCAAGCATTGAAGCACAGCTGCCCGTAGACGACTCATTCAAGCGTAACCTTACCGGCGAAGACGTCCGCATACCAAACGCCTCTATCAATACAAAAGTGTTTGGTACGGGCGGGCTAGGGCCGTTGCATCTTACTGCTGCTTATTGCTTGCCAAATTATGAAGAAATTCGTGCCATCCATGGTTCTAAACAAATTATTTATCCAGCCGGCAAAAGTTTAGGCATGTTAATTAATCCAAACCTGAGCACACGTATATTTTTTGGAACAAAGGAAGCCGCTTTTTTGGAAGCGAACGATCCGGATCACAGCTTTCTTAATGATTTGTGGGACGTACACTGCATCCTACATGAAACCTTAGGACATGGGAGCGGCAAGCTGGCGATGCATACCTGTACCAATCAAGAGCTACGCTCACTGCAAGATACCAACCATCAGCCAGGTGACCAAATACCAGTAACCAGCGAAAATTTAGCTGAGCTCCTCTGTGGCTACGACGCAACCATTGAAGAGCTGCGCGCCGAAATCATTGCCCTGTACGTAAGCATTTACCATCTGGAGCAATTAGTCGAACAAGGGCTTTTGCGCTCCTGGTATCACAAACTGGGCAAGAAAGAGCTCCAGCGCTGGCTCATGTTCCACATGCTCGACACCGGACTCATGCGTATGTTGCAGCAACCCGACAGCGCCACAAGCATTAGCGGCGATCATGCCCGGGCAAATACCACCATCATGCATTACATTATTGATGCTGGCGGTGCACGCATTGTTCAAAATGCTATTGAGTACGATGGGAAACAGTACCAGGTTGTCGCCCTGGAGGTAATAGACATGGAAAAAGCACTAGCAGCAACAACCAAGTTACTCAAAGACGTGCAACGGATAAAATCCACCGGTGATGGCACTGCTGCAAAACAATTAATTGATACCTACGGAACCCCTATCCGCAATCTTGCGCACTTCAAGCAACTGAAAGAAAACAATCGGATTTTGGTTGGTGATCTGAAAGGCAAAGTCGCTATTTATCCAAATTTGGAACCAGTGTATGATGACACTCGCCGCATCATTGATATAAAAGCATCCTGGCCTACAAGTATTTTTGACCAGTGGCAAGCGTTTACAACCTTAGCATTATCGATGGAAGAGTAAGACTCAGCAACATGCGAATACGCACCGCCAGACAGAGCAACCAGCTGGAAGCGACATCGTAGAGAGGTTACCAGGGAGATCACAAAGGAGATAACTGATGCAACGCCGTCTTTTTTTACTTATGCTTTGTCTTAGCGCCTTATCGGCAAACGCAAGTGCCGCTGCGCGTAGGGCGCTAGCCGCTGGCAGTCTCCTTGGATGTGCCTATGCGGGGCATCACTTCATTAGTAAGCCGCTGTTTGAGCACAAACCTGAATCATCCCCGAGCGTAAGTAGATCGCATGTAGGGAAGCGTACACATCCCCGGCAAGATAGCCTTGATAGGCGGATAGCTGTAGCATTAGAAACAAACCGCTACTTCAACGCACAAACAGGTGTACTAGCAGTGCTAACAGGACTTGCATCAGAAACAAAAACCGGTTCTTTTCGTGCAAACCTGCACCAATATTTTGCGCGGTTGGAAACAGATACCCCTCATCCACGACGTGCCGCAACCACCTGGTGCACCGCTTTTATGGTTGCAAATCTTGATGCCAGCGCTTTAGAAAGCGTAGCATACACCAGCTCAAGCGAGCTTAATACCAAAGCGGCCTCTATCATTGACGAGATTTTGGCAAGAAACCCCGAGCTTGATATACCTACGTTGACGGTGATAGCACGTGGTTATATCGAGTACTCGCTATGGCCTTGCTCGCGAGAGCCGTTTACGCGCGAAGATATTGCGGTTGCCCTAATTGCTCGTTCTAGAAAAGAAGCGTGCATTCAGCAGCGGCAATTTGAAGAAGAGTTTGAAACACATTGGACGCTGCTTGAAACTACGTTGCATTAGGGATGAGTTGGCATCGTCTGATAGATGAATGAACATTAAAAGAAAGCCCATCTGATGCTATCTTCCGTTAGAAGTATTTCTCTGTTTATTTTAGTGTCTTTCTCGCTCACCACCCCCGTAGCTCCCGCTGTGTTGACCCGCCGGGCCATACCAGCGCTCGCTTCACGCGCAAAAACAGCGCCCCTTGCACGAACGCTCTTTGTATGGGGAAAAAAGAGGATCCCCTTTAAGGAACGCAAGAATGACGGCTCAGAAAGCAAGGCAGCCCGCCTCAAATCAAAGTAAGTGCGGACCTTTTGGAACTAGCCAAAGATGCAAGAAGCGCTGCCAAAGCCTTGCCAAAACTAGAGAACATGTATCCGGATTTTGTTGCTTCATTGCGCAGTCAGTATCCAGGCGCCACCCCACAAGACTTGCTTTTCAGATGGTATGAAAAAGTAGCTATACATGCCCGGCGAGCAGCAGACGTGGATGACAATAGCGACGATGAAAACCATTTTACTGATGCTGAATAAGAGAGAACAAAAGGGAAAGATTCAACATGAAGCATCTAACAAAGATTGTCTTTGTAAGCTTGGTGGCCTTGCTCCACACCAACGTCTTTGCAGCAGAGTCTCACGACGAAACTCAAGCACATCGGACAGGTGGAATGGGTCATACAACTAGCATCGCCAATAAGTGGCCTGCGAAGTTTTTGGTCTTAGCAGCCACTGAAGATTGCTTAGGAAAAGAACCTAAGATCTTTGAAGAGGCCGCTCACACATTACTAAGAGACCACCGACTCAACTCGCTTCCTTATTTGCGTGCAGCGGAGACTTCTTTGCAGGAAATTCAAGCCCTAGGCGAAGGAGACTGGAAGTTCTTGATCTACTGGGAAATGGATGATTTTTTACGAGGAGATGCAGAGGACCTCAATATAAAAAATGTTTCCCGCTATCCAGTAGAGGGGAAAGCCACAACGCAGGCGCAGATACTTGCACGCGCCATAAGGTATCTAGCAAGGGCCTATTGGCGGCTAGCAATTGGACTAACAAGAGGAAGCGTACTGCAACCATGGGAAAACACTCATTGTTACAAAGTGATAAGCTGCGAAGACTTCAAGAAGATTTCTAGCACGATAAGTTCTGCTGAGAAAAAGAAAATTATGAAGCACATTTTCTTTACCTTCTTAACAATCTTTAAGCAGCTTGGTGAAAGAGAGATTGCTAGAATAGAGGCTGAAAGGGATAATTCTGTCTGTTCATGTTGTGATAGCGATTGAAAACATAATACCTTTCATGGGGCTGGCACTGGTCCTGTCGACGCCCAGAGGAGAAAAAATATCTTATGCAGCCTATGCTTACACGTGCATTTTTGCTAGGAGCTATCGCGGTGGGCCTAGTGTATGCCGTCTATCAACACCGCCAGCACCTTGAACCGGATTCTTACTCAACCGATCGCTGGGTTATTTTTGATTTTGACGGCACGGTTGGACACACGCATAATCTGATGATTCAGGGCGTGAACCACTTTGCCCCCCTCTATGGCTACGAGCCGATTGCTGAGCAAGAGGTTCCATCTTTGCGCGAGCGCAGCACACGTGACTTAGTCCAAAACAGACTGCATATTCATTGGTATCAACTGCCGTTTTTCCATTATCGCCTAAAGCGCTGGGGCGCAAGCAAATTTTCCCAGGTCCATCCGTTTCCGGGAATACGTGAAGCTCTTCAGGCAGTTCGTAAGGCCGGTTACAAGATTGGTATTGTGTCTTCAAACAGTCAGTTGTTTATCACCAACTTCTTCAAGCGCCACCAACTACCGATGTTTGACGGGCTTGAAGAGGCAAGCGTTTTTGGTAAACATCATGCATTAAAAAAATGCCGGTTCAATTACCGTATTGATCCAAAAAATGTTATTTACATTGGCGATGAGGCACGCGACATAGAAGCTGCACAGAAAGCCCATATGCCTTGCTTAGTGGTTGCATGGGGGTTTAACACAGAAAATTATTTAGCCAAACACAACCCTGCAGCAATTATTAAAACGCCAGGAGATATTTTATCTGTTGTGAAGGGCTTTTTGCCATCATGAAGCGGATAAGATCAACCGCTGTGCTGGTGGGAGCATTCCTTGTTTTGCCCAACCACCTTGCAGGAGCGCACAAGCGCCTTGCGCCACCGCTGAGGCGTACCTTAAGCACTACTACAAAGAAATGGTCGGCCGCCACCAACCTGTTCCCGCCTGGCCGTATGCCGCTCACCACACGCCTTGCTGATTGTGCTGCATACAAGCAGCTGAGCAGCAACCAACATTTTTTCCAACGAGGCGAAATATTGCACCTCGCTTTGACCACCGCGTGCGCCTATTTGACTAAATATCAAGGGTTCATGGTAGACGAACACGACGTACTAGCGGCCGTCAAAAAAGCTTTGGACACCGATCTACCTGACTGGGCGCAGCATGCAGGGCACATCGAAGCTGTGCGCGGTTGCACTACCGATGCAATGTTACGCCAACACAGGCTTTTGCAAAATGCCGCCGCCAGTAAGACCTTCTTTGTTGTGCCAGAAGAGCTCATAAAAAACCGCAACAACAATGCCGCTTGTCACGAACGCATGCTAAGTATGCCAGGAGGCAAGGAGCTGCTTGCACGGGCGCACAGCATCGCCTCAAGGTATCTACGCGAGCGCGCTGGCAGCTTTGTTGGCGAAGGGGCTCTGTACAAACATGTGGTGAGCTGCTTAGACCGACAAAAACCTGACTGGGCGGAGCCTTTTGGTGTACGGGAAGGCTATGAGGTTGCAACAACAAGTATGCACCACGTTGTTTACAATGTTTTGTCTTCCTACTATCACGCTCTGCTTGAGCCACCTCACGCTGATTAAGAGGTAATAAAAAAGGCCCCCGATCACCTCAGGGGCCTTTTTTATTAGGCATTCTGTTTACTTCATCAATGCATCACGGAAGAAATCCAGCTCTTCAAGCACCTTGCCGGCCCCAAGTACCACGCACAAGAGCGGGTTAGGGGCGCTGCGGACTGGTAAGCCAGTCTCCTTGGAAAGAAGTACATCCAAGTTTTTCAACTGGGAACCCCCTCCCGCTAGCATAATGCCACGGTCAACCAGGTCAGAAGAAAGTTCTGGGGGTGCATTTTCCAGTGCTGAACGCACAGCATCAGTGATAATCGAGATTGGCTCTGCCAATGATTCGAAAACTTCAGCATCGGTAAGTTTGATGGTTTTTGGCACACCGGTCACCAAATCACGGCCTTTAACTTCCACGCTGTTGCGCGGCTCATCGAGCAGGAGTGCAGTACCTATAGAAATTTTAACCGATTCGGCCGTCTTTTCGCCGATCAGTAAATTGTATTTGCGTTTGACATACTGCACAATGGCGCGGTCCATCTCATCACCGCCAACTCGTACCGACTTGCAGTAGACCACGTCCTTCAGGGAAATGATCGCCACCTCAGTGGTGCCCCCACCGATATCAACAATCATATTGCCTGTAGGCTCTTCGACTGGCAACCCAGCACCAATAGCAGCAGCCATTGGCTCCATGATGGTGTAAATCTCACGC
>RGUK01000689.1 GCA_010027825.1 bacterium | reverse complement strand
TAAGAGCAGCCACCCCGCCCACCTACTTCTTTGCGCGGGCGCGGGAACGCTTCTCAACCACATAGCCTGATAGCCCCAAAATGATGATCAGTGGTTCAACAGGCAAGCGCATGCGGGCATAACCACCTGCTAGCGCTATGACGATGAAGAAAGCAATAAAAGCGCCAGCTGTAAGCCAAATAGCAAGGTCTTTACCAAACCCGTTGGCAAAAAGCCCCCACAGGGCACGGCACAGGCCCAGAAGAAGAAGTAGATACAGTACTATTTCAAGCATGATGATGGCACGCAGGGGCATGCTGTCGGTGGGCGGCATGATGTAACGACTAATCATGTCCCATAGGCCGCGGTCTTTGGCAAAGTAGTCCATTTCTTTGCGCCCCGAATCAAGAAACAGGAGCTCTGCACTGTAGAGGGAAAACGCCGTGCGGAACATATCGGTTGCCCATAACTTGAGGGTGATCCAAGGATGTTGGACAAAGTGTTGGTGGGCAAGCTTTTCCAACTCGTAGCAACATTCAATTTCAGAAAGGCCACGATGCTGCGTGCGCTGGGCATTACGAATGGCACGACGTGCTTCAGAAGCAACACGCATGCGAGCCTGTTGGTAGGTCATATCCTCAGCATGCATGACCACCCGCGAGGCCGACAAATGGAGGAAGTGCCCGCCTGGAAGGGTATGGAAAAAAATATGCCCTAACAACAAATAATTGCGTGCTAGCCACATAGAAACAGGGATCAGCCAAGCAATAAACAAGAGCAAGGCGTTACGCACTTTAATCGACCAGGCAAATTTTCTCAGCAGGAGAATGACCAAACAAATGGGCATAAGGTAATGCCCGATGGGACGAATAAGCGAGGCTATACCAAGAAGAGCACCAGCGCTTGCAAGGCCGCGCGGATTATCCCCTGCTTGGAAAAATAAGATAAGAAAGCCGAGCAGGAATATAATAAAAAGCGTTTCGGTCATCATAAAACCGCTGTAGAGCACGAGCCCCAAATGCACCGCGCTGTAGGCACTTGCTGCCATGGCAAGGCGGGGGCGCGCGGGAAACAGGGCAAGGGCCAAGAAAAATATCAACAGTGGAATTAACGCTCCAAGCACCAGTTGCCCCCAAATCACTCAATGGTAACCATCGCAATGGCGCAGTTGAAGCGAGTCCAAACCCAAAAACCATTGCCGAGCTTGCTAACTCACCGCGTGTCGAGAAACTCCTCTCCGAGATTGGTGAGGTGAAGAACTTATTGCAATCGCGTGTGGC
>RGUK01000688.1 GCA_010027825.1 bacterium | reverse complement strand
GAATTGATTTAAAAACAAGGAATAAAATCAAGTAATGGAACCTAAAACAGCATTAATCATTGGATGCAATGGCATGGATGGAAGTTTGATGTGTGATTTGTTGTTAGCAAAGGGTTATGTTGTTCATGGGATCATAAGAAGGGCTTCCAACTTTAACACACAGCGCCTTGAGCACATTTTTCATTTGGTAAATCTTCACTATGGCGATGTCACGGATGCGGGTAGTTTGATACAGATCATTCAAAGGGTGCAGCCGGACGAAATATACGACTTTGCGGCACAGAGTCACGTTAAAGTGTCATGTGAATTGGAGAATTACACTTTTCAGGCAAACACAATTGGTGTATTAAATGTTTTGCAGGCAGTGAAAACACTTGGACTTGGCAAAAAAACAAAGGTGTATATAGCCAGCACTTCTGAGACGTTCGGTAATGTGACGGATGGGACGAGATTGCTTACGGAAAAGACAGAGATGTTGCCTGTTAGTCCATATGGCATTTCAAAGTTGGCTGCATATCACCTTGCCAATTACTACCGTGATGCCTTTGGAATGTTTATTGTGTCAAGTGTGTTATTAAACCATGAAGGGCCACGGCGTGGACATACGTTTGTGACACAGAAAATTGCACAGCACGTTGGAAAGTACTTTAAGTCAGACATGAAGTCAGTTAAGCCACTGCAATTGGGGAATTTAAATGCTAAACGAGATTGGGGTAATGCGGAAGACTATGTGTATGGGGTGTACTTGATGTTGCAGCACGACACACCTGATAATTACATTTTAGCTACAGGTGAAGAACATAGTGTAAGAGAATTTGTAGAGCTTGCGTTTAGGCGCATTGGCGTGGAACTACATTGGGAAGGAGAAGGTGAATCTGAAGTGGGAAAAGACCCATCCGGTCGCGTGTTAGTGGAGGTGAATCCAAAATATTATAGACCAATTGACATCCACCATCTTGTTGGCGATTATTCCAAAGCCAAGCGTGTATTGGGTTGGGAGCCTAAGACAACATTCCCTGAGCTTGTGAAATTGATGGTAGATGCAGCATGTGAGACGCAAAAGTGAAAAGTTATTAATTCAAATGGTATCAGCGAATACCACTTGAATAAAATAGGTTTCAGTCAAAATGAACGATTTGAATTTTTATGAGAAAAACGTATATATTGTAAACAGTTTATTAGATGAAGTGACATTGACATTGACGTCGTCGCGGAATTAACACGCTCTTTTTTTGGCGATATGTATAATACACACGCTCG
>RGUK01000687.1 GCA_010027825.1 bacterium | reverse complement strand
ATAAGACTTAAAAAAGCGGCATGCTTCTTCACTGCTGCAACCATTGAGCTCTCCTTTTTTTGCTTGTTGATTACGCATTTTCTAGGTTTAGCTGATGGTCGTTATTTTTCAAGAATTATTTTCTGGTGCAGCAGATTGAGCTCATGCCTTCTGCCTGAGATCATGAGCGGAGCCAGCAACAGCTGCCGCCCGGTGGAACGCCCATGCGTCTGCTACAATAGTAGCAAGCGAGGAGCGCTCGGCCGTCCACCCAAGCACCTCACACGCACGAGACGCATCCGCCACCAGAAATGGCACGTCGCCTGAGCGACGTGGACAAACTACATAAGGCACTTGACGGCCACTGGCTTGCTCGACGCACGCCAACAACTCGCGAACAGAGTACCCCCTACCAGTACCCAGGTTGATAGGCATCGAAGCTCCGCCATTCTCTAAATGCTCTAATGCTCGGACATGAGCGCGTGCCAGATCGTGAATATGAACGTAGTCTCGAATACAGGTGCCATCGGGGGTTGGATAGTCATCGCCCAAAAGATGAAATGGCTTACCTGAATCGACGGCAGCAAAAAGTGCAGGAATTACATGCGTTTCTGGCTGGTGCTGTTCGCCAATCCGATCTTCTGGTAAGGCCCCAGCCGCGTTGAAGTAGCGTAGAGCAACATAGGACATACCATACGCATGCGCATAGTCTTGCAGCATGCATTCAACAGCATATTTTGTTTTGCCGTACGGACTGGCAGGATTAATAGGATGATTTTCTGTTAGACACACAAGCCCAGTGACGGGGGCGTACAACGCACACGTTGAAGAAAATATGCAGCGCTTAACCCCTGCCCTGCGCATAGCGTCGAGCAAATACTTGCTGTTAACAACGTTATTTTCATAAAAGGCCGCCGGGTCAATAACCGAGCGGCCAACTTCTATAGAACCAGCAAAATGCATCACTGCATTGATGGAATATGTCTGGAAAAGCTTCTCTAGCAAGATGTGGTCGTCCAGCCCGCCTCGCACAATCGTCGCACCCGGAATGGTAACGGTTTGGTTGTGCAAAAAAGCATCCAAGATGATAACGCGCCGTCCTTGCTGCACAAGATGGAGCGCGGTTGCTGAGCCAACATAGCCAGCTCCCCCCACGAGCAAGACGGTCAAGGCCACTGGATTTCCTTTTCTGCCAGGCAAGGCTGCCCGCTAGGAATTGCGTCTTGTTGCTGTCACCACACGTTCAACGTACGAAATTTGTCTGATTTGCACGTCAAAGCC
>RGUK01000686.1 GCA_010027825.1 bacterium | reverse complement strand
TTGCGGGGCGGCAAGTATTGAACGGTCGCGGACAGGGCCGTAGCAGTGCTGTCTCCGTACTGGAACCGAACGGTCTTTGACCTGTTCGTGCCAATCGTGTTGCCCTCACCGATCTTCAACGTCTGGTCAGGCGTAACGAACCAGTCAATGCCAGCAGCGAGGCTCGCGAGGTTGTCAAGCACCTCGAGGCGACTCATGCCCGAAGTAGCGATCGTCCTCGTGAGCGACACGCTGCCAGACCTCGTCAACGGCAACAGCACGTCACTTGTGTTGAGGATCGCGTCAATGATCGTGTTGTGAGTGCCACTGAGAACTCTCGGAACGTAGGTGCTTCCGGCTGCGGCGCGGTACATGAACGACCCGGCGTACTGCTGCGCCAAGTCCATGAACGTCGCGCTCACTGACGCGGAGTCCCCAGCCGTGATCTGCAAGTCCGTGAGCACACCAAAGAACCGAGTGGTTGAGCCTTCAGCGAGACGCGCGTACACGGCCCCGAACTCGTATTGCGTGAGCAGGGCTTCAGTGTCCTGCCCGTTGATTGCCAGCTCAAGGCTGAGTTCCGCTGGTGCGTTCAACTGGCGTGTCAACTGAGCGGACGCGACCGTTGACCCGTAGGCCAACACCTGCTTCAAGCTGTCCTCGAAAGTCACTCCCCACGTGCTAGTCGGCATGGCTCACCAGTACGCGTAGTAGTACGTGAACTGGCACGACGCGCCAGTCGCACTGCTCATTGTTGTCTTGTACGTCCAGGTGCCCGTGCTCGTGCCGGGGTACAGCAACGGGAACTCCGACGTGGCCCGCGGACGCTGGCTCCAAGAGCCGTTCGTGAGCGTCTGCGTGACAGTGCGCTTCGCGGAGTCCACGACCGCGACAGCGTTGTTCGTTGCGGTCGTGCTGTTACGGCTCGCGATGTCCGTGCCAGCCGTGCTCGTCCACTCAAAGACCTGCGTGGCACCCCACGGGCTGATCGACTGATACCCGGACGGGGGCGTCACCGTGAACCGCAACAGCTCCGTGATCTGCTGGTTTGCGGTGAGCGGCACCGTGATCGTGACAGTCGGGCTCGTTGGGGCCGTGCCCGAGTTCACGAGGTTCGTCGCGGACGTAGTGCCCATCGTGTACACGATTCCTGACGGCCCCGTGAACGGCGTGATCGGGAACGACACCGTCCGTAGTGTCGTGTCATACAACCTCGGGTCAGCGGCCTTCAACGTCGCTTGGTACTGCACGAGGCGACTGCCGCCCTCGACTGCGACCTGC
>RGUK01000685.1 GCA_010027825.1 bacterium | reverse complement strand
CCAGCTAGACTGTGTGGCGTCGTCATGGGGAGTGTGGCTGAATGAGCGCTGAGTTCCTGCAGCGGGCCGTTATGGGTGGGCGTCGCACCCACAAACCACGTGGTGGCAGCGCTGTTGGTTGATCCTGTTTTGCCAATCGCGGCGCTGTTAATCCAGTCTTTACCGTGCATACGAGCAGCGTCTAGCATTCTAAGTTCAAGCAGGTTAACCATACGGCTGCAGGTGTGAGGGTCAAGGACGCGCTTGCTAAAAGGCTCATGCTGGAACAGTTTGTTGCCGTGCTTATCCTTTACCCACTCAATCAAGAAGGGCTTAACGTACACGCCATTGTTGGCAAAGACGTTAAACGCTGCGGTATTTTCTTCTACGGTTGCTTCTGCGGTGCCCAATGCGGCAGAAGGGTATTCCGTTAGCGAGTGCGTGATGCCAAATTGCTTAGTCCACGGCAAAACATACGAGCCGCCGATCTTTAAAAACAGCTTGATGGCGATCGTGTTAACCGATTTGGTGAGTGCCCGTGCCAGTGTCATTTGCCCGTCAAATCGATTGTACCAATTCACGGGACGCCAAATACTGCCGTTTGGCATTTGCATTTCGATTGGCTCATCAATGAAAACGCTATCCATATCGATGCCGGCGCGCATAGCTAAAGCAAACAGAATGGGCTTAAAGGTTGACCCGATTTGGCGGTGCGCCTGCATAGCACGGTTGTATTGGGACTGTTTGAAGTCGTATCCCCCAATCAGCGCCTTGATTTTCCCTGTGCTTGGTTCAAGCGAAACTAAGCCGCCATTGAGTTTGTCGCCCAGCTTTACCCGTAGCTTGTGGACTACGTTGCTAAAAGCTTGCTCGGCTTTTTCCTGGGTTGCGGTATTGATGGTGGTTTTAATCTTGAGCCCTTGGTGGTGCAGCGCCTCACGACCAAATTTTTGTTCAGCCCAGAGGCGTACCCATTCTTGCACGTACATGCGGATGGGGTTGCCTGGGGCAAAATCGTGCAGCACAAGCTTTTGATCAATTGCTTTGGCGCATTCTGCCGCACTTATAAATTTAAGGGCACGCATGCTATTTAAAATCAAATCGCGACGACGCTTGGTGCTGCCAGGTGCGTTGAGGGGGGAGTAGAGCTTTGCTGAGCGCGTAACGGCAGCAAGGGTTGCTGATTCAGCTAGCGTGAGCTGGTTGATGGGTTTGTTCCAAAAACGCCGGCATGCTGCTTCAACGCCGTAAATGCCGCGCCCAAAATAAATATTGTTTAGG
>RGUK01000684.1 GCA_010027825.1 bacterium | reverse complement strand
AGTCAGCGAACCCTCGACGATGCCGGCGACCCGGAGGACCGCCCACACGTCGTCGGACGTGACGCAGATCCACCCGCGGCCGTCCGGGGCGGTGAGGGTGCGGAGGCTGCCCTTGTGGGTGAGGGTCCAGCCGCGCTCCATGGCGATGGCGAGTGCTTCGGAGAGGATCATTGGACACCCCACGCGGCCTTGTGGGCCTTGGCCTCGTTGCTGTGGATCCGGACGATGGCCTCGGCCTCGCCGCGGAACTCCGCGACGGCCACCATGCCCGAGCGGTTCTTGACGTGCGCCAGGATCTCGGCCACGCGGCCGATGGCGTCGTAGTAGTGCCCGGGGTACTGCTCGCGGAACTCGCCGTGGGTGGCGAGCCGGCGCGGGGCGGTGTACGCGGGCGGGAGCGGGCCGAACTCGGGGCCGCCGTGCCGTAGCCGATGGCGTCGAAGGCCGCTCCCGACACCAGCGGGAGCAGCATGGCGGCGCGGAGGGCGTAACCCTCAGTCGCGACCGGATGCGCGCGCTTGGCGCTCAGGAGCGCCCGGTGGCACGCCGCGAGGTCTTCGCGGGCGGCGCGGCACTCGGGGATCTGCTGCCAGACCCCGTCCGTATCGTCGAGGGCCGCGCGCACCTTGGCGCGCAGCGCGTCGTAGGTGGCGGGGAGCGCCACCGAATACCAATACCGGTCGGGCTCCCCGTAGTAGAAGCCGGCCCAGTCATGCCGGGCCGTCACGAGGGCGTGCTGCCACACGCCATCGATCGGAAGGCGGATGTAATCCCCCTCCGCCGGGCGATGGGAACGGCTTGCGCCTTCGACGGCGCCAAGCTCGACGGTCACGTTGCCGTCCCAGCGGTTGAAGTCCGTTGCGGTCCAGGTGCGGCTCATGGTGCCCTCTCCTCTGCCCTATCCCCAAGGGCTCTCGGCATCGAACAGCCGACGGGCTGCGCCACCATGGCGCAGTGCCGGGGGATACGCCCCCGTTCGGCCCTCTGGTTACCCCCGAGGCGCGGGGCGTACCGCCTACTTGTCGAGGCGGTACTTCTCCTCATGGGCCGACAACGACTTCGCGTCGTCGTCGGTGTATCGGCGGTGCGCGGCGCCGCCGTAGTTCCAGACCGGGCGCGCGGCCCGGTCGTTCTCGGCGGCGCGCTCGGCGGCGCGCTTCGCCTGCTCGGCCTCGTACTTCGAGGCGACCGCGTCGAAGTCCGTGGCGTTCAGGTCCGCTACGAGGTCACGAGCCTCGTGGCGGGAGTCCGCGAGCGCCTG
>RGUK01000683.1 GCA_010027825.1 bacterium | reverse complement strand
AGTGCGTCTTGCACAATGGTATCAAGATTTGGTTCGTAAAAGGGGATGGCCCCTCTGAGCAAGTGATCAATTTTTTCTTGGTTGTTTTCGACAATGGTGACCAAGTTTCCTTTTTGAGCGAAACAAGCGCCGGTGACTAGCCCAACATACCCTGCTCCAATGACCGCAATTTTCTTCATGCAATCTCCTTTGCTCGTACGCATTCTTGGTACTAATTACGTGACCAGAAATAACCAAAGCGCCTTTTTATCGCTGTTTTCTGGCCTGTAAGATTTCTTGCCAACTGCTATGCGTTTGTTGGGCGATGGCTTGGTGTGAGTACATTGTGTGCACGAGCTGAAGACCTTGCTGGACAAGGGAATATCTTACCGTTTCATCTTGCATCAAACTTTTCAATTCAGCAAGTAAGGCTTGGACATCTTTTTGAGGAACGACACGTCCGGCGGTTCCAATAACGTGAGGGATTTCGCCTGCATCACTGCCAATTACCGGTATGCCGCATGCCATCGCTTCAATCAGCACATGGCCAAATTGTTCTCGCCAGTGAGG
Source organism: bacterium (assembly GCA_010027825.1). The sequence goes on along the minus strand of RGUK01000683.1, from coordinate 712 downwards.
CGTATCATGGGATGGGAGCACGAGAATAGCAAAACTGTTCATGATATGGGCAACCTGATCGTGTGGAACGGGTGCCAGCACGTGCGTGCGTTCGTGCAAGTTGTGGTGCAGGATGCGTTCTTTTAGTTTCTCTTCATCAGGTCCCTTGCCCACAAAAACTAGGTCCCACTCAGGGAAAAAGTGAGCCAAGTCGGCAAAGGCTTCTAAGAGGGTAAAAATTCCCTTTTCGTGGGTGAAGCGTCCCACAAAGCCAATCCTTTTCCGGGCTCCTTGCTCTGCAGGCTCTGGCTTGAAGATCGTTGTATCAACCCCCAGTTGCGGTATAACGAAAATGGGCTTTGCAAAGTTTTTTTTCAGAAGTAACTTTTTCGCATCTTGGTTGCCGACAATTGCTCCGTGTGCGCTTGCTAAATTAAGCTTTTCAAGGGGGCGGAAAAAGAGTTTGTGCTTGAATGATTCGTGCACTTCCCAATTGATCCAGGTGAAGAAGGTAGAAGTAATCTTAGGGTTTACTAACTTGCCCATGATGTTTGCCTGGGCATACACCACGGCGCTGTATCCTTGCTCCACATGAATCAGATCGGGTTTAGCCTGGCGTAAAATGCGGAATAGGGAGGGTGATTTATAAATATACAACAGCTCATTGCCAGTGCGGTGAGCCGGTAATGCTACGAAACGACAATTAGGCAGATAGTATTCATCGGAGATGTCC
>RGUK01000682.1 GCA_010027825.1 bacterium | reverse complement strand
CTTCTCCTTGATCTGTTCGTGCAACTTGCTTTCGGCAAAGTCAAGGGCAATGTCCTGCACAGATTCGACGGCGGCGGCGTAGTCAGGGTCTGTCTTCATCCAGTAGTAGTGTGTGCCCCTGTGAATCCCGATCTTGGCAGCTGCCGGTGTGACTATTCCAAGGTTGGCTTCAAGGGCTTCAATCATAGCCCTTTTCAACACGTCAAGTTCTGTCGAAACTTTTTCGTTGATTCTCGAAACATTTTCGTTACTCATGTAAACATTTTACTCAATCAACTGCGCAAAATTACTCAACAATCTCGTGCCGGTAGTCCTGATCAGTCAGGTACCTGAGTAGCTGCCCATCGTCCCCGTCAGGGATGTAGACTAGGACCCTGGTGCCATGTGTCATGGCTTTGGCCAACCTGAAATTGACATCCGTGAACAGGTTCAGCGCATGGTCATCCTTGATGTACAGCAGATCATCCATCATGGAAAGCAGATGCAGGACACTCGAATAGTGTTTTGGCGCATTAGGATGCCCAAGGCAGGCCCCTGTCTGCATAAGTGTGAGGTGCATACGTTCCCTGAGGATTTTGGCCGCCACGGCCCTCGCGAGGGTGTACTTGCGTTCCCTGCACTTTGACTGCAGTTGTTCGGTGGTCAAACCTGACGACGATGCGCAGATGTCAATGACCGTCCTGCGGTTCTCAAGGGTGTCATGGTACATCGGTTCGGTGCGTGTCTTTTTTGTCATATCTGTAGTTTGAGGGTTGGCCTTTTGATTTCACCGGTGTCCAGGTCCACCACCCACACCCTGGAACTTTCCCCGACGTGCGCTAGGGGTTGGTCTTTCAACAGCCGCGTGATGCACTCCACCGCCAAGGATGGTGTGACGGGTCCGTGTACCTTGACGCCTTTGGTTGTGACTTCTAGGATCTGTAGGTGGTATCTTTCCATGTGGCATGTTTGCTGTGTCAAATATGAGTAGTGCAGTAGTGCAATCAAAATTCGACATTCATCTATATATATATATTATTTTACTTTTTTACTCTCTTATAAAATATAGGAAATTTGATTGCACTGATTGCACTGCCCTCTGGGCGCATTGATAACCAACAGGTTACGAGTGCAGTCAAATCAGTGCAGTTAAGTTTTTTCAACTGCATTTTCAGTTTAACTGCACTGATGAAATCGGTAAAAGGTGGTAAAATGTTAAAACGGCGCATCTTCCAGTGCAGTTAAGTCGTCGTTTTGTGCAGTTGAAGGCCCATCAGTGCGC
>RGUK01000681.1 GCA_010027825.1 bacterium | reverse complement strand
CCGGCAAGGTTCCCAAGCGTCCTCTGCGCAAACGCGTGCGCGGCTAATGGGAACGGTAGGTGAGCCACACGCCGCATACTTGTTGGCCTTTTACCGGCACAATATCTATGGCGATCCCTGCGGCAATATCCTGAATTCTGGTCTCATCTGCTATCGATGTATAAAGATGCACGGTGAGGGATGATCGTATTTCGTCACGCAATCTTTCCGTCTCGGAAAATGGTGTAACAGTGAATAAAATCTTACTTACCCTTGCCCAATCAGGTACACCAGTGTTATCGACGACCTGCTTTTCTTGCATGTCTTGATCGCATAGTAACCAGAGCGCTTGGGCCTGCGTCCACATATCATCTCTCTGATCGCGATCATATAAATGCATCTTGCCCCATGTTTCTTGAGGAACCACTTTTGGCAAGGTGGCTGTAGCAGCAACACGTGGTGGCTCTTGAAAACCGCTATTAAACGCTGCTACTACTTTTTTTAAGGCATCTGGACGCGCAACATAGTAAGCCCCTGCTTGTATAACAGTTTTGCAATCGTCTCCAGTCCATGTACCAGTACGCATCCGGTGTTTAAATGCTTCTATTGCCTGAGGCGTACTAAAGCGACGGAACTCGGGTGGAAAATCTTCATCCGGAAGCTCTGAAACATCACAACAACCAGCAGGAAATGCTTCACCGTTAAGCACATGAGCAACACGAGCCTCCAACTGTCGACGCTCGTCGCTACCGACCGGCAACAATACATCACTGCGCTGAAATTCTTCTATTTGTCGTAACAGATCAGCTGAAACATGCGGCTTCATTGCCTCCCACATAGCACGATTATGCCACGGATAAACGGCTCGCTCACGGTCCCGTCCCTCATCCATAGCTTCTTCAGCTGCTTGAACAGAGGAACCTGCCCATAGCAAACAGCCAGCCAGAAGCGTCGAAAATAATTGTTCCTTCATGTCGATCCTAAGACGTACACTGATTAAATTACTTTTGAGCCTGGCGTAGATTTTCTTGATACATCCAACGCGCTAGAGAATCCAACCACACTGAAGCGGCATCCAAAGTTGCTGCAGCTGAACTACCACCAACCGCCGCTAACTCTTCTCGTGTCGGCACCCCAAAACCAACTGTTTCAACAGTAAAACCTTTTGGCAAAACTGTTTTGAGAATGGCGTCCTGATACCCAACAAACGGCTGATTGGTAATTGCTAAGCATAAGCCTGGCGATGGATTTGTTGCAAGCCATGTTGCCACCGTGCTTTGCG
>RGUK01000680.1 GCA_010027825.1 bacterium | reverse complement strand
CTGAGCAATGATATCGACCTCGCCGCGTCGAGTGGCGTAATTGGTTGCCAAAATGATAAAGCCCTCCTTGCGCAAATAGGCAGCGACTAATTCTTCGCCTTTTTTACCTAACTCCTGGGCGTGGTCTTGGGAATTTTCAGCGGAATCTGTGGCCAAGGATTTATTTGATCTAGTGGTATTGCTCATGGGGGCCTGGCACTGTTGTTTAAGGGAGCAGGTCAGAAAACGAACGTTTGTTTATTGTGCAAAGAGTGCGCCATCGTGGTGAAAGCGGATGAAGGGTAATCCTTTTCTAGCTTATTCATGCACACAAGGGCTTCATTTCGCTTCTTTTCCTTGGCTGCCAGCTTGTATTCCAAATACAGCAAGCGCGGTTCCAGCGCTTTGTTGGCTGCGAATTTTTCGCGGATATGTTTCAATCTGCTGCGGGCTGCGTCAAATTGCTTGCGGCCCAGGTAGAAGTTGAAAACGTATATTTCTTTTTCCGTGAGACGCTCTTGGCTGCTGGTCAGAATATCTTGGACGTCCTTGCGGTACTTGGTTAGCGCTGGGTTTGCCAAATATTCATTGCACTGTTTCACCGTTTCTTCGGTATAGGTTTGGTCACAATCGCTGGGCAGGGCTTGGTAGAACGAGGAGAGGATTGCTTTATGCTTGGCATACTCCGCTTGCTTGTCTCCTGGGTAGAACTGGCAAAAATTCTCATACAATTCTTTTGCCAGCGCGTAATTGCCTTCTTTGAAGTGCAGTTCGGCTAGCAGCATGCGATACTTACTTATGTTTTGGTGGTCAGGGAAACGGGTGACAAGTTCTTCGATGTAGGGAATAGCGCTGCTTTGCTTATGTTTTTTGACGTGAGCTAGAGCTTTTTGCGATAACTCGTCGGCTTTGAGTTGTTCTTTGGTTTTATCCTTAGCGCATCCAGCGAATAACAGGATAAAAGGAAGGGCAAACACAAACATACCAAGCACCCATGCGTTTTGCGGCATTAGAAGATAACGAAGCATCATCCTACACAGCAGGCCCTTTTTTGTAAATAAAGAACGCCCAAGATTGACGTCTAGAAACTTAGTCGCATCTCTGTTAAAATGTGCAGTCTTTCGAGAAAAACGCCTGTTCGGCGACAAATAATGACAGAGGGAATTTTTGAATGGATAAGAAGTTTTTAATTGCTGTCCTCATGTCACTGGGCACCGTATGGTTGTTTAACCATATGATGCGCAGGAATGCGGTTGAAGTTTCCCAGGGGGGAGTTGTAGAT
>RGUK01000069.1 GCA_010027825.1 bacterium | reverse complement strand
ATTACCATCGATGGTAATTTGCTTACTATTGCAGGGTCAAAAACAACTTTCCAGCACGAGTTGCCAGAGGGCATTCTAGTACAACAGCAGGACAAAGAGCTGCTTGTTACTGTCGAGCGTGACACACGACGTCACCGTATGCTGTGGGGGCTGCATCGCGCCTTGCTTGCAAACAAAGTTAAAGGCGTGGAAACAGGCTTTGAGCAAAAATTGATCATTGTAGGTCTTGGCTTTAAAGGGCAGTTGGTTGGCCAGAAGCTGGTGTTGACCTTGGGCTATACGCACAAGATTGAATACGCAATGCCTGACAATGTTACCGTTGAAATTGATAAAAGTGGCCAGCAAATGATGTTTCGCTCCGCGGATAAATTCGCACTGGGCAACGTTTGTGATGCGGTTAGAGCATTCCGCCCACCAGAGCCATACAAAGGTACAGGCATCATGCGTGAAGGCGAGAAGATTTTCCGCAAAGCTGGTAAAACAAAATCTAGTTAATTGATCGCTAGGATCTGGACAAGAGGGATATCCCGTGAGTTTGTTAAAAAGATTAAAAGCGCGCCAGCAAAGACGCACTCTGCGTGTGCGCGCAGGACAACAGAGCCGTGGCAAGAAATTGCGCGTTTCTGTGTTCAGAAGTTTGAACCATATTTATGCTCAAATCATTGATGACACTAAGGGTGTTACAGTGCTTAGCTGCTCTTCTAAAGTGTTGAGCAGCGCAAAAGGCTCCAAGAAAGAGATTGCCAAGCAAGTTGGGCTTGCTCTTGGCAAAGAGGCTTTGAGCAAAAACGTTGGACCTGTTTTCTTTGACCGCGGTGCTTACTTGTACCATGGACGGGTGCAGGCTTTGGCAGAAGGTCTGCGTGAAGCGGGGCTTTCGTTTTAACGCGTAGTCATCTAATTAGTTTTTAATGATTGAGTGAAAAATGGCAGAAGAAAAAAATAGAAGAGCTGGCGGCGCACATGCTGGCAGGATGCAGCAGCCTGTAGAGGAGTTTGCTGAGTCTGTATTGAGCGTTCGTCGCGTAGCTAAAGTTATTAAAGGTGGTCGGCGTTTCTCTTTCTCAGCCCTGGTTGTGGTTGGCGACAAGAAAGGCAAAGTAGGGGTCGCGCTTGGCAAAAGCCGTGATGTTTCTGCTGCGATTGCAAAAGCGTTACGCAAGGCACGCAAGCACATGGTAGAAGTTCCTCTTTATAAGACAACGATCCCTTACACTGTTGAAGGAAAGCATTCTTCAAGCAAGGTGCTGATTCGTTCAGCTGCTAAAGGTACCGGTGTGATTGCTGGTGGTGCAGTTCGTGCCGTTATGGAAGCGCTTGGTGTTCGTGACGTTCTATCCAAAGTAATTGGGGCTTCTAATCCCCATAACGCTGTGAAGGCGACTTTGGATGCACTGTCCAAACTTCGTTCTGCCAAACACATTGCAACACTCAGAGGCAAGGCTGTTAAAGACATCGTAGGAACTGACAATGTTACTGCATAAGCTTGAAAAAACTACTCAGAAAAGAAAACGGGTTGGCCGAGGCGGCAAGCGTGGTCGCTATTCTGGCCGTGGTAAAGAAGGACAAAAATCTCGTACTGGTTCCGGTAGCGAGTTAAAGGCTTCCTTCGAAGGCGGACAGATGCCCTTGGTGCGTCGTATCCCGCGTCGCGGTTTCACGAATGTTTTCAAAAAAGAATATGCACTGGTTAACCTCTGTGATTTGGAAGTTCACTATCAAGCGGGCGATGTAGTTAATGAAGCTACATTGCGTGAAAAGGGCTTGGTAAAGGGCAAAAACACAGCCTTTATTAAAGTGCTGGGTAATGGTACGCTTTCCAAAAAGCTTACCGTGCAGGCTCATGCGATTAGCGCCTCTGCTGCACAAGCTATTCAAAATGCCGGAGGCTCGTTCCAGTTGAACTAGGAGATTAGGCGGTGGTACTTTTTCACAATCTGAAGAACATTTTCTTAGTGGCTGAGCTGAGAAAAAAGTTGGCGTACACCTTCGCGGTGCTTGCAGTGTTCCGTTTTGGTGCACACGTGCCGGTTCCGGGAGTGGACGTCGTTGCTCTGAATAATCTGTTCGCTTCCAATTTTAGCGGCGGTTTTTTCCAGTTCTTAGACCTTTTTTCTGGTGGTGCAATTAGGAATTTTGCAATTTTTGCTCTTGGCATGCAGCCATACATCACATCATCCATTATGATGCAGCTGCTCACCCTGATGGTTCCGACACTTGAAGCTCTTTCCAAGGAAGGGGAATATGGTCGTCGCATCATCAATCGCTACACGCGTTACCTAACGTTGGTAGTGAGCGTTATGCAGGGATTTGGCATAGCCATGATGATGGAGCGCACCCCTGGCATCGTGCTTGATCCGGGGTGGGCGTTTCGTCTGTCGGCAGTTTTTATTCTGACGATTGGCTCGCTGTTTGTTATGTGGATGGGTGAGCAAATCAATTCGTATGGGCTTGGTAATGGCAGCTCGATGATTGTTTTCGCGGGTATTGTTGTTAGCTTGCCGGGTGCGATACTTAAGCTCGTTGAGGAAATGCGTCTTGAGCAAACCACGGTGCTGACCGTTGCGTTTTTAGCACTTATCAGCCTGATTTTCATCATGTTCATTGTGTTTTTAGAGCGTGGTGAGCGCAAGGTGCCGGTACAATACGCTAAGCGCGTTGTTGGCCATCGTGTCTATGGTGGACAAAGTTCTTATATTCCGCTTAAACTCAATCCTGCCAACGTAGTGCCTGTCATCTTTTCCCAAGCGGTCCTTGCAATGCCGGCAACGGTATTTGGTTTGCTGGGAACGTACTGGCCGCAGCTGAGCGCAACGCTCAACAATTGGCTGTACAATGAGCCGCTGTTGTACAACGTGTTAAATGCTGGGTTAATCATCTTTTTCGCGTTTTTCTACACGGCAATCATTTTCAACCCGGTTGAATTGGCAGACAACATCAGAAAGTCGGGGGGTGTTATTCCTGGGATCCGTCCCGGCAAGAAAACCGCTGACTTCTTCTATTATTTGTTAGCACGTGTTGGTTTTCCTGGAGCTCTCTATTTGGCGACTCTTGCTATTCTGCCAAGCATACTGAAGAGCGCGTTTGCGCTTCCGGTAATGTTTGGGGGCACTAGCATTCTGATCGCGGTAGGCGTTGCATTAGACACGTCCTCTCAAATTGAGGCTCATTTGATTGAGCGTCGTTACGAAGGGTTCTTGTCTTCAGGAAGAATGAAAGGCCGCTACGCGCGTTAATATTATGATGGAACAACCGGTTACACGCACAATTTATTCCTTCTTTGGGCCCCCAGGCTCCGGGAAGGGGACGCTTGCACAAAAGCTTGTGACAGCAAATAATTTTCAGATGCTGTCGACAGGAAATTTGTGCAGACAACACGTTGCTCAAGGCACTGCTTTTGGCAAGATGTTAGACGGTTACATCAAACAAGGGCATCTAATTCCTGATGCCCTTGTTACGGATATGGTGATTGATTGGGTTACCCATCAGGCCGCTCCTGACCGGCCAATCATTTTGGATGGTTTTCCACGCACTAAAGGGCAAGCTGAGCTCTTCTTGGCTTTTGTCGAGCAGAATGCAGCGCTGCGCTTTTTGGTTGTATCCTTTCAGGTACCAGACGATGAAATCGTTCAACGGCTTTCACAAAGGGTTGTTTGCTCAAACAAGGCATGTCAGGTGCCTTTTACTGCTGCGGATGGCCTTTCGGCTTGCAAATTTTGCCACAGTGCTCTAACCAAGCGGGATGATGATCAAGAACATGTCATTCGAGAGCGGCTAGCCCAGTTTCCTCTCTATGCGCACGGGCTTTTAGAGTATTACCAGGCAGTTGAGCAGGCAATTCTTGTTTTGGACATAGCAGGCCTTTCTCCAGAGGCGGTCTATGCACATTTTTTGATTGCGGCAGGACTGTAGCTTCATGGAGACGATTGTCATCAAAAATAAGGTTGCAATTGATAAAATGCGCCATGCAGGTCGTGTCCTGGCAACGATTTTGGAAGAAATAAGGCCCCTGGTGGCACCGGGGATTAGCACCTTGGAACTGGATGCCCTGATTGAAGAGCGGATGGTTAAGCATGAGCTCAAGCCCGTCTGCAAGGGGTATGGGACATATAAATTTGCAACCTGTATTTCTTTGAATGACGTAGTGGTTCATGGCGTGCCATCAAAAGAAGTCGTTTTAAAATCTGGAGATTTTGTTAAAATAGACGTTGTTGGCGCCTATAAGTCGTATTGTGCAGACTTGGCACGATACTATTTTGTGGGGGAGGTCCCATCATCCGCCCGCCGGCTAGCTTTGGTAGCCCAGCAGGCATTGGATAGCGCGATTGCTTTGGTGAAACCAGGGGTCCGGCTTTCTGATATTTCTTCTACGGTGCAGCGCATTGTGGAAGCTGAGGGATTTGGGGTGGTGCGTGACTTTGCCGGCCACGGCATCGGCAAGCACATCCATGAAGCGCCTACTATTCCTAACTATGGCCAGCCCGGAAAGGGGCCTGTGCTGCGTGAAGGAATGACGTTGGCGATAGAGCCGATGATTACTGAGAAAAGCTTTAAAGTCCGTATAATGCCTGATGGCTGGACGGCAAAAACCATCGACGGTGGCCTAGCCGCTCATGTCGAAGATACCGTGGTGGTAACCCAAACAGGTGCAGAGGTTTTAACGCGAGTAGCGTGAAGTTTGCATAGTGAAAGTTGATATGAAAAAAAAAGAAGATGTAATTACGGTCGATGGCGTAGTAGAAAAGGCGTTGCCGAATGCTATGTTTCAAGTGCGGTTGCTTGAAAGCGGTCATGTGATCCTCGCGCATGTCTCTGGTAAAATGCGAATGCATTACATAAAGTTGCTGCCAGGCGACAAGGTTGCTGTGGAACTCTCTCCATATGATCTGACCAAAGGTAGAATTACATCACGGTATAAGAATTGATTTGGTTAACACGTTTTTGGTGAGCGATTATGAAAGTTAGAACTTCAGTTAAGCCAGTTTGTGATGGCTGCAAAGTGATTCGTCGTGCAGGTGTTGTGCGTGTGATTTGCGACAAAAGTCCAAAACACAAACAACGTCAAGGTTAAAACTGCGTAGTCAATAGTACTTACGCCATATTGCATATTTTCAGAGAGGTCTTTAATGGCACGTATAGAAGGTGTAATGTTACCAAGTGAAAAACGCGTAGAATACGGCTTAACGTATTTGTTCGGCGTTGGACTTACACTTGCGCGCGAAATCTTAAAGCAAACGGGCGTTAATCCCGATGTGCGGATTAAGAATCTGACCAGCGATCAAATTGCTGCTATCCAAAAATACATTAGCACCAATATCAAGGTGGAAGGTGAACTTCGTAAGGAGATCACCCTCAACATTAAGCGGTTACAGGAAATCGGTTGCTACCGTGGTGTGCGACACAAGAAATCCTTGCCTACCCGTGGCCAGCGTACGAAAACAAACGCTCGTACCAGAAAAGGTCCTCGTAAGGCCGGTAACGTTGTTGCCAACAAGAAAACCGTATCCAAGAAGTAACGTTTGTAACTGACAAGGGTTGAGATGGCCTATAAAAAAAGCAAAAAGAAAATTCAAAGAAACGTTGAAACAGTAGTTGCTCACGTGAAGTCTTCGTTCAACAACACCTTGGTTACCATTTCCACAACAGATGGTGACGTGTTGCTGCGTGGCAGTTCAGGAGCGCTCGGTTATAAAGGTACTCGTAAAGGTACCCCATACGCTGCTACCCAAGTGGCCAACAAGCTGGCAAAAGAAATGCTGGGCCTTGGCGTACGTGTGGTTGAAGTCAACATGCAAGGTCCTGGATCAGGCAGAGATTCAGTGGTACGCGCGTTGCAATCTTCCGGTATTGGCGTTAGCATCCTGCGCGATGTGACTCCAATCCCGCATAATGGTTGCCGTCCGCCTAAAAAGCGTCGTGTGTAGTTCTGGTTCTGGTTGCAGATAGAGGATTTTATGTCAATTTGTACAAAATGCCGACAAGCTGGTGAGAAGCTGTATCTTAAAGGCGCGAAATGCCGTTCTCCTAAGTGTACGCTAGAGAAGCGTCCTTCAGGACCCGGTCAACACGGTAAGCGTGTAGGTACCAAGAAGCTCTCCGAGTTTGGCAAGCAGCTTCAAGAAAAACTATGTGGCCTCCGTGTTCCGCAACCACGAGCTTACCTGCACCTCCATAGAACCGCGCTTTATCGTGCACCAGCGACAGGACTGGGTGCTGCTGCTGCTCATTTTCTTTTTGGGGGTGATTGGGGCCATTCAGTATTTTTATAAAAAGCGCTTTGATATGCTTACCAAGGCCTTCTTCATCCAGCGCTTCGCCACACAACTGGTGAGGGAGGACAACATTCTGAACCAGCGCATCTCCATACTGCTGAATGTGGTTTTTACCGGGGTGTTCTCCTACTTTATTTACCGCACGGCGCAGGAGTCGGGCTTTGCCTCAGCAGGGACCTTGAATTATCCTCTGATCTTGTTGCTCACGGCAGGATTCTTTGTGCTGAAATATTACCTCAACCGCTTGATCGGATTTCTGTTTCTGGTGGAAAAGGAAATCAAGGAATTTGTTTTTAACTACTTTCTCATCAACCAATACCTGGGCATTGCCCTGGTATGCCTGGGCTACTGGGTGGCTTATGCCTCCTGGGGGAAGCACCTGGCCCTTTACCTGGGCTGGGGGGCTGCGGCCTGTGCCTGGCTTTTTCAGCTGTTTAGGGGATATAACATCACTTCGACCAACAAGAGGATTTCCAAATTGTATTTGTTTTGCTACCTTTGCACCCTCGAAATTTTGCCCATCTTTTTGATCGGCGGATTTTTGAGAAAAGACTAGCAACTGACAGGTGGGCAAAATCAAAAGCGTGCTCGTTACACAACCCAAGCCGGAAGGGGACAAATCTCCTTATTTCGACCTGGCAAAAAAACACGCACTAAAAATCGATTTCAGGCCTTTCATTCACGTGGAAGGCATTCCTGCTGCGGAATTCCGTAAAGACCGTATTAACATCCTGGACCACACGGCAGTGATTTTTACCAGCCGTCATGCTGCCGACCACTTTTTTCGCATCTGTAACGAAATGCGCATCGTGGTTCCCGAAACCATGAAGTACTTCTGCATCTCGGAATCTACGGCTTACTACCT
>RGUK01000679.1 GCA_010027825.1 bacterium | reverse complement strand
TTGAAATGAATCCAGGTGTTATGACTAGAACGTGCAAATTTCTTCAGGTAGTAGATATCAATAGGACGAGATAGCCACTCTGCCTCGCTTACCGAGTCTTTATCCAAACGGATAATGATCTTTTCAGACGATACGTACTCTACCACGCCGGTAGTGCGCGCGTTAACAACAGCGCCCTCAAGGGAACCCAGCTCACGTTCAATACCGGTACCAACTAATGGTGCTTGGCACTTGATGAGGGGAACCGCTTGTCGTTGCATGTTCGATCCCATAAGTGCACGGTTTGCGTCGTCGTGCTCAAGGAATGGGATCAGCGCGGTTGGCACAGAGAATATTTGTTTTGGTGACGCGTCCACATAGGAAATGTGCTCAGGAGACTCCAATACGAAGTCACCGTCTTTACGCACCAATACTTTCTCATCAATGATGTTATTTTTCTTATCAACCCCTACGGTTGCTTGCGCAATGCGCTCACCAATTTCTTGGAAGGCGTCCAGGTAAACAACCTTGTCGTCAACCACACCGTCTTTGACTGGACGGTAAGGTGTTTCGATAAAGCCTAGCTCGTTTGCACGTGCATAGGTCGACAAGGACGAGATAAGACCGATGTTTTGACCTTCAGGCGTTTCAATAGGACAGATTCGGCCGTAGTGAGAGGTGTGAACGTCGCGAACTTCAAAGGTAGCGCGCTCACGGGTAATGCCGCCGGGCCCAAGAGCAGAAAGGCGTCGCTTGTGTGCCATTTCAGCCAGTGGGTTAGTCTGATCCATGAACTGTGAAAGCTGACCGGTACCAAAGAATTCACGCAGCACAGCTGCAAGCGGCTTAACGTTGAGGAAATCATACGGCATAAGAGAAGCGTAATTTTCCTGCAAACGGAAGCGCTCTTTAACGATACGCTCAATACGCGCAAACCCCACATACAACTGGCTCTGGAGCAATTCACCAACCAGGCGCACGCAGCGGTTACCCAAGTGGTCGATATCGTCCAGTTCACCCTCACCACGCTCTTTCAAGCCGATAAGATATTTAAACGTAGCGATAACATCTTCTTTAGTCAGGCAAGTTACTTTTTCATCGACTGCCAGCTCTAATTTCCGATTAGTACGGATACGACCAACAATAGTTAGATCATAAAAGCGGGGATTGAAGAACAAATTCTGAACATATTCAGCCATAACTTTGGCAGATGGAATGTCCCCAGGCTTAAGCTTGCTGTAAACCTCTTTTAGCGCGCTTTCCATACTGTTTGTTTGGTCTTG
>RGUK01000678.1 GCA_010027825.1 bacterium | reverse complement strand
TACCGTGGAGCACGTGAGATTCTGCGGGAATCTGCCCAGACCATTGGGTAAGGCTAAATACTCCTTGATGACCGATAGCGTACGAGTACCGCGAGGGAAAGGTGAAAAGAACCCCGGGAGGGGAGTGAAATAGAATCTGAAACCAAATGTCTACAATCGGTAGAAGCGGGATATACGTATCCGCAACTACGTACCTTTTGCATAATGAGCCAACGAGTTACACCTATGCTGCAAGGTTAAGTTTGGAAAGAACGGAGCCGTAGCGAAAGCGAGTCTGATAAGGGCGACTAGTAGCATGGGGTAGACCCGAAACCTAGTGATCTACCCATGGGCAAGATGAAGTCTGAGTAACATCAGATGGAGGTCTGAACACGTGAGGGTTGAAAACTTCTGTGATGACCTGTGGGTAGGAGTGAAAGGCTAATCAAACTGGGAGATAGCTGGTTCTCTTCGAAATATATTTAAGTATAGCCTCATGGAATAGCAATCGGCGGTAAAGCACAGTTTAGGCTAGGGGGAGTGATCTTACCAAACCTTTACTAACTCTGAATGCAGGTTGTGTTGAACATGGGAGTCGGACTGTGGGGGCTAAGCTCCATAGTCGAGAAAGAAGTGAAAATACACAGACAACCAGGAGGTTGGCTTAGAAGCAGCCATCCTTTAAAGAAAGCGTAATAGCTCACTGGTCGAGTGTCTTTGCGCTGAAGTATGAACGGGGCTCAAACGAACCACCGAAGCTATGGATGTGTAATTTATTACACGTGGTAGAAGAGCGTTCTCAGCTGGTAAGTACGACGGTGACGACGTATGGTGAGGCTGAGAAGTGAGTATGTTGGTATAAGTAACGAAAAAATGGGTGAAATTCCCATTCACCGTAAGCCCAAGGATTCCGTGAGAAAGGTTCATCCGCTCAGGGTTAGTCGATACCTAAGCCGAGGCCAATAGGAGTAGGCGATGGAAAGCTGGTTAAATATTCCAGCACCACTGTTAGTGATGATCAAAGGGGTGACGCAGGAAGCTAGGCGGACAAGGTGTGTGGATGCCTTGCGAAGCAGGTAGGTAGTCTGTATAGGAAAATCCGTACAGGCAAAGCTGAGACGTGACAGGTATATCAATCCAAAAGAGAGATATATTTCGCCGATGCTACGCTGACTAGAAAAACCTCTAGGGAGCAAAACAGTGATCGTACCGGAAACCGACACAGGTGGTCGAGTAGAGAATACTAAGGTGTTGAGATAACTCTCATTCAGGAACTCGGCAAAAT
>RGUK01000677.1 GCA_010027825.1 bacterium | reverse complement strand
TGCCATCCTTCGCCCTGTACGTCTCCTACCTTTCCGTTTGTCTTGGTCTTTGCGTTCAGCCACAGGATGGCCACCTGATCGACAAAAATGCCCGCCTCCTCAAGCAGTCGGCGATAGGCCGCCAATTGAAGCCAATAGGTGGGGTAGATAGCATTGGACGTCTTGATGTCCATCAGGATGGTCGCACCCTGCATGGTGATCACCCGGTCCACGGTCCCTGCCCATCCCAATTCCGGGTTGACAAAGTTTTGTTCGGATATGTTGATGAGGGGATGAAACCGATGAATGAAATCGACATACCTCTCGAACATGGACCATTCAGATACCTTGTAGGCCAAATGCCCGTCCTCAGTCAGTAGGGACACCTCGGCCCCCGCGTCGTAGGCCTCAGTCATCTCGTGCACCGTCGTACCCCTGCGCCCTGCTTCGTCGCGGATGGTGTCGGCATCCTGACCGACCGACTTGAGCCACATGTAGTACCCTGCATCCTTAGGATAGGCATCAAGGATGGTGGTCACGGACGGCACGAAATGCCCGTCCTCAGTCCAATAGAACCTTCCGTCAAGGAAGGTCAGTTGCTTTGTGTTGGTGTTGATGATGTAGTTACTCATGGTGTGTGTTTTTGCAGTTTAGAAAGTAGGTTCATCATCCTCACCCTCGGCGGCATCCGCTGCGCCGATGGTGGCTGACTTTGCAAGCTTGCTCTTGACGTGCTGCATAAGGTAGGTCTCTAGGTAGTCCATCATGTCGGAATCATCCCACTGCTCGATGCCCTTCACCTTGATCTTGCGCAGCTGCGGCACGTCTCCCGGATTGTCCTTCGTCCATTTCCACCGAATGGCCTGATTGTCCTGTATCAGCACCAGGGAGGCCCTTTTCTTGTCTCCTACGGTCTGCATCTTGGGCATGATGGTGATAGGCTTGGTTACGTCCGCGTTGGGGATGGATTTCAGGAAACTGGTTGCGTTGCCACCGCTATACTTGAACTGTAGGACGTAGGTTGCGCTGCCATCCGTCATGACTACGTTCCAGAACTTGCCGTAATCATTGTCACGGGTGCTTATGTCCGTTATCAGGCCGGTGGCATAGTCGTACAGTTCCTCATGCACAACCTTGCCTTCCTTGGTCGTACGCTGCCGGCTGTTGGCAGTGGGTTCCTTAACCCTGCGGACAATCTTGCCGTCTGCCACGGCCAGGTAAATGATGCTGTCTTTGTTTCCGAGCATGTGTTTAGTTTTTACTGATTGGTTTAGAATAGATGATGTCTTTGATATTGCGGTGTT
>RGUK01000676.1 GCA_010027825.1 bacterium | reverse complement strand
GTAGGCCGCCGTGTAGCAGTCCCAACGCGTAAACTTGGGGAGTGTTCATTTCCATACCTCCTTTCTTATTACATAGTCTTGGATTCCGTGGAAAAGTCTCCACATTTCGGCACGCTTGCGATCCGTGAAGCGACAGACGAACGAGCCACTTCGTGAGTAGATTGAGAAGCAGATCATTGAGCATCCTCAATCAAATCGCAGTAAGCCCTTGCTACTTCTTCGCCAGCATACCAAGCCAAGGCGTTGAGGACATTGCATCCTGTGGGGTGGGCGATCCCATGGAGTCCGTCCAATACTTCCTGATCGGTTGGCTTGTCATTCCTGAAGCATCCGAATCCTTGAATCATAGGGATGACATTCGTGCCAAAAGCATCGGCCTGATGAAAGGCCATTTCCCTGATCGCATCCCTGTTTGCTTTGGCAAATTTCATCGTGTCGGCGTAATAGATGAAGCCATGAAAGCCACCATCTATTCCGCCTCGGCAGATATCGGGGGCTGATTCCTTGAAGGATTGCCAGCCTCCCATCTGACGGACTACTGCCCGAATAAGGGATTCAGGGATTGAGGTTGAGTTGACCAAGCCCTGCAATGAGGGTCTTTTCGTTTCCGTTGTTGTCATGTGTGTGTTTCCTTTCTTGGGTTTGGGTTATGCTCTGCCTATATGGCGGTCATATTTCGCCATAAGTTTCTCCGAGATCAATTCGCAAAGCGATTCGGTAGCGTGTGCCTCGTGTTCATCGTCTGGCTTGATCCGCTCCGCTTCGTCTGCGATGTCCAAAAAAAGCTGCGACAAATCCCGCAAAGTTTCGGGTGTGACAATGTTGTCGGCAAGATCGGAGAGAATCTTCCCCGCTTGCTCCCAATCATCGTGCTGAATTGTCGAGCCGATAAACTGCTCGGCGATTTCATTTGCGGAAATTCGCAGAACTTTGGCCGTCTGCTTTTCGGCGTTGGTTTGTGTGTTGCTTTTCATACGTCCAAACTAAAACGGATTGCCTATAATGCAAGCGATATTTTGCTTTCCAACGGCCAGGCGTATGTTATTAGATTCACTTATGGATGACATTAGCGTGACTCCAGACGCACCAGAAAAGGCAAAGAACGGACGCGAGATATTTTCAGATAAGATAGCGGATGAAATTGTTGCGGCTTGTGGGAGTGGATTCACGCTGGAGAAAGCGGGAGCCCTTGTCGGAGTGAATCCATCCACAATTAGAACATGGGCGCAACGAAAGCCTGATTTTGCGAGAAGAGTCGAGACAGCGAGGAAAAAACATGAGCTG
>RGUK01000675.1 GCA_010027825.1 bacterium | reverse complement strand
GATGCTATCTCTGGGGGAGATGAACCAGAGGTAATAACAGCCAGTCTTTTTCGATGTAAAAAATGTCCCGATGCATTTACCAGCAGTGTTTGTTTGCGTATACATACCAAGAGAGAGCATCCTAGCCCTAAGGAATTTGAATGTACGGATTGCCAGAGGCTTTTTGCTTTCAAAAATTCCTTGAAAACACACCAGCAAGAGTATTGTCCCAAGCGCGCAAGGCAGGTAACCTATATCTGCCCCACATGCGAGGATAAAGTCTCCAAAAGCGGCTTACGGAGTCACCAGCTGCGGCATGCAGGCGTTTTGTACACATGTCCCCATCCAGGATGCAACCATCTTCCTTTTAAGGACCAATCCAGTTTGACCTATCACTACACGGTCAAACACACCACAGACACTCCCTACCGCTGCAATGCCCCTGGCTGCCAGGCTGCTTTTCAAACGAGCAGCCAAGTTGCAAGGCACAAGGCTGCCTGCGAAAAACACCGAGCAGCTATCATCAATGAAAATGCCGAACCCTATGCTCGCTGGATCGTCGCTCAAGCATTAGAGGCGGACCGACGCAAGCGTGCTCGCGATGAGGACTAAAGCTAATTAATCGACACCGTAACAAGAAAGACCGTATTAACAATGCCGCTGCAAACCGACTACTTAACCCCTCCCGTACTCACATCTGCTCATATTGGCCATACCGTCCTATGCCACCGCCCCGTGCGTGCCCTAATGCCTGCAATGACGGCTGGACGCTTCGGCACGCAAATTATTGCCTGCAACTACGGGCATGCAGGGTTTGGCTGGATCATGGCACCAGGCAGCACAGGCTTTGTGTTAGATCAAATGACAACATTGGTTAATGCTCAAGCAAAGAAGCAAGCAATTACGATTGTGGGAGCAGGCATCATGGGCCTCATGGCCGCCTACCAACTCTTACAGCGCGGCTATCACGACATCACGGTTGTGGCTCAAGGGCACACCCATCTGACATCGCATAAAGCGGTTGGCTTCTTTTCGCCAACTATTGAGCTGGGCAAAAGCTGGATCACGCAAGACATTAAAACCATTGTCCGCGCTTCGTACGCGTTCTATCAAGACATTCTTGCTGGCCGGCAACCAGACTTTGCTCCTAGCAGCCTCTTGCAACTACCGATGTACACAGCAAAGCCGAACCTGAATGGTATTATCCTGTCACCAAGCCCTGCGCAGCGAGTCATTATTGATTTTGGCACGGGTGCAGCACACGAGGTTATTAAACAAGAGGGGGGACTGCTGATCCACGTCAATGT
>RGUK01000674.1 GCA_010027825.1 bacterium | reverse complement strand
GTGGAACAACACCCGTTGCAAGCATGCCAGCAGCGCAAGAGCCAACCTTACTTCACTATGTTTTTCACCGAGCCGCTGATATCATCCTGGGGCTGTGGCGCCTACTCTATGCAGCTGTCCAAGGGATAATGCGCGGCCTGTGGGGCTCTCCTGCTGCGCCCGTGGTACCCGTACCAACTAACCCCGCGCAAGGGGCACCAAACACGCCAGTCAACCTTGCTTTAGCAGCGCATGAACAGGCACTGCTCGGAGCGCAGGAAGAGCGCTCTAACATGGTCTATGCGGTGCGCGGCATAGAAGAGCGACTGGAAACAATCGGACAAACATTAGTCAGCAACGGCGACATCGCTGCCGCTATCCATGGCAGCGAAAGCGCACTCATCAGCCCAGTCAAACCAGTGCCGGCATGGCACAGCAACGCTCAGTATTATTTTGCTCGCTGTCTGGATGGCGTAGCGTGGTTTTACGAACGAACGTTGCAAACAACCACTTTTGCCTACAAAACCTATGTAGAACCTCTGTTCAGTCAGGTGAAGCAGGACGTTGCCCAGAAAACAACCCAACAGCCTGCAGCAAGCGCGGCTTAAGCCTTTTTAGCCTTTTCAAGCACGCGAAATTTGCCTACACTGGGGCAATAGTCCAATCAGCTTGGGAGAGGTAGCATGCAACCAACTATTTTTCGTGAATATGACATTCGAGGCATTGTGGGCAGCGAACTTCTAATCGAAGACTGCTACAAATTGGCCAAAGCTATCGTCACCTACCTCCACCGCAAACATCCTGAGAGCAAGCATTTTATTGTCGGCCGAGATGGCAGACTGCACTCACCCGCCATACACGCAGAAGTTGTACGCGCAATTACCCACCTTGGTTTTAACGTCATTGACGTCGGCGTCTGCCCGACCCCCCTGGTATATTTTGCGACACATTACCTGCAAGTGCCAACCGCATTAATGATTTCAGCCTCCCACAATCCGGGCGAATACAATGGCATTAAAATATGGGGCGTTGCTGGAGAGCAAATTGCAGCTATCAAACAACTTTTTTATAACGGCGACCTACTGCCAGCAGTAGAGCAACACGGCAAGCATGAGCTACATGACGCGAAAACAGCCTACCTTGATTACCTGGAAGGACAGTTTGCTCACCTAAAACACAAGCCGATCCGCGCACTTATCGATTGCGGCAATGGAGCCGGGGGCACCGTAATGCCAGAACTCCTTGAGCGGATGCAGTGGCCGCACGTGAAATTGCTATTTGCTGAGGTTGACGGCACTTTTCCAAACCAC
>RGUK01000673.1 GCA_010027825.1 bacterium | reverse complement strand
GCGATAATCAAGAATGGAATGCCTTGTTTTGCCACTTGCTCAAGGACCGGCAACATTTCTTTCATGTTGCTGATCTTTTTGTCGCAAATCAGGATGCGTGGATTTTCAAGCACCACTTCCATCTTTTCTGAATCGGTGATGAAGTAGGGCGACAGGTAGCCACGATCAAATTGCATGCCTTCAACAACTTCAAGCTCATCAACCATGCCACGTGCTTCTTCAACGGTGATCACGCCGTGCTTGCCAACTTTGTCCATGGCGCTGGCAATCAGGTCACCGATGGACTTATCGTTGTTGGCCGATACGGTTGCTACCTGGGCAATCTCTTCCTTGCCGTTGACTTCCTTGGACATCTTACCAAGTTCGTCAACAACTACAGCCACCGCTTTGTCTATGCCACGTTTGATGTCCATTGGGTTTGCACCAGCAACGACGTTCTTCATGCCTTCGCGGAAAATTGCTTCAGCAAGCACCGTCGCTGTTGTGGTGCCGTCACCCGCAACATCGCAGGTCTTGGAAGCAACTTCGCGCACCATTTGCGCGCCCATGTTTTCAAATTTATCTTTGAATTCAATTTCGCGCGCTACAGAAACACCGTCCTTGGTGATGGTCGGCGAACCGAAGGATTTTTCGATCGCCACATTGCGGCCCTTGGGGCCGAGGGTCACCTTAACCGCGCTTGCAAGGCGATTTACGCCTTTAAGAATTTTATTACGGGCGTCTTCGCCAAAAATAATTTGCTTTGCCATAGTCTTTAAAACTCCTAATCAACTACTACTGATTCACAATCGCCAACAGCTCGTCTTCTTTCAAGACCAAGAACTCGTCAGCACCGAGCTTAAATTCGGTCCCAGCATACTTGCCAAACACCACTTTTTGGCCAGGTTGAATTTTCAGGGCGCGGATGGAGCCGTCGCTCATCACGCGACCATCGCCCGCAGCAACAACCATGCCCATTTGTGTCTTCTCTTGGGCGGTATCGGGGATAATGATGCCCCCGGCTGATACTTGCTGGTTTTCTAGGCGCTTAACCAGCACGCGATCGTACAGCGGTTGTATAGAAGTCGTCATACTAATCCTCCGAACAATTCATCATTAAGAACAAACTTATGCTTTGTGTAGCCAGGTTTTATTATACAACCACTGCTCCAAAATGCAACAACAAATCTTACTGTAACCGACTAAGATTTTTTAAGCGCGCAAGCGCACGGTTGCCCAATGCCAAAAAAGCGATATGATCGTCTTTTAGGAGAAATTTTTACCTGTAGTGCCCGTCCATTCAGGAGTTT
>RGUK01000672.1 GCA_010027825.1 bacterium | reverse complement strand
TAGCCGTTTCCGACCGCAACGGATATGCCTGCACGATCCCGGTATCTTTACCGCTTACCGCAGCAAAGCGTGGGGCTTCAAGTCCGCAAGGAGCGCACGTCAAGACGCAAGGCTGAACCAACTCATACTGCTTACGCGGCTCACTCACTCGCATCGCATCGGCCTGGGACATAGCAGTCAGTGGCGGGCGCGGCGCAAATGAACAAGACGAACACAGCAGCACAAACAGCTTCAGCTGTAGACGCTTAGGAATCGTCATACGTCCTCCTTTCGTTAAACAGGTGGTTTATGAACGGGGGACTTTTTAGCCACAAAAATGTCGTGGTACTGAGTGGAAACCTCCATTTCCCCTTGTACGAATTAATCCTAGCACATCCCGCACTATATTTTCAAATAGAAAATTTATGCGGTGTGAAAATGCAAGTATTGGCTGCGTTTTTTGAGGGAAAATCCTGTATTTTAGCCTAGAAAAGGCCAGAGACGCGGGTTTGCATGTCGGAAGGAAGGCGGTGCTGATTCTGAGCGTACCAGGTAGCTAGCCAAGGCTTGCCACCCCCCTGCCGAACCACCTCGGCAAGGTCACGTAGCGCCTTTTCCAGCTGGGGGCCGTCCACCAATCGCTGGTCATGAAGCGCCAGCAGAGCGTTAAAACGATCAAGAAACTTCTCTTGCCAGTCAACCAGGGCATACAGCAAAAGAAGCGTTGCTAGGGGCTCAAAAGAATCGGGCCGCATGGCCAGGACGTGTTCTTGCAGGGCAATGGCATTGATCCAACGCTTCTCTTTTTGGTAAAGGGTGGCTGCTTGCCGATATTTTTCGATGGAGGCAGTATCGTCCATGTACCAAAGAATGTCCCCCTCAATCTGGAGGACGTAGGCTTTGTCAGCCAGGGAATGGGACAGCAGCCGGAAAACACTTAAGGCCTTTTCCCGCTCACCACGAGCGATTAAGTCCGCAAGTTTAAACCATGCTACGCTTCGCTCTTTTTGGCTTTGCTGCCGTTCCATACTTTCCCCTTTTTAAAGCAGCCTACGCGTCATAAGCTTCATGGCCCCACCTGTTTGATATGCGGGATGCCTAATGTTATACTGGGCGCTACTCTGTTGTAAAGACGCAGGATCGGTAATCGCTCGAACAAATTTAACACGAATCAGCATGCAAAACGACGTTATAGAGCAGTGGAAACAACTAGATGAACAGGCACTTGCCGGCGGCGGCAACGCCCGCGCCCAGCGCCAGCATGCCCTAGGCAAAAAAACTGCTCGTGAGCGCCTTGCACTCCTGCTTGAT
>RGUK01000671.1 GCA_010027825.1 bacterium | reverse complement strand
GCTTCTAATTGTAATACTAAAGTATCAACATTAGAAGGATATTTCACCTCTAATAAATTAAATTTAACTAATCTTACTAGTGGAGGAAATACATTTGGTGTATTATTAAATAATAATGTTTCTGTATTATCATATGGTTTAATTACTGATAATTATATTAATACAATATCACAAAGTAAAATAACAAATTTATCAACTGATTTAACAACAATTAATAATAAATTTAGTAATTACGTATTAGTTAATTATTTAAATGCTAATTATTATGATATAGCAACATCAAATAATACTTATGCTTCAATAACATCATTAAATACAACTAATTCTAATGTATCAACATTACAAGGTTATTTTACATCTAATAGATTAAATTTATCCAATCTAGCAAATAACACAACAACAACCAAACATTTATTATTTTCACAAAATGGAATAAATTATTATGCTGTTATTAATAATATTGATGATCAATCTATATTTGGAAGTAAAATTGTTAATAATACAATTGGACAAGATCAAATTGATAGTTTTTTTTATAATAATGCTTTATATGCTTATAATAATTGGAGAGATAGTTTTACTGGTGCTATTTCTCTAGCTGCTTTAAATACGCCTGGAAGTAATGGGACTTATTATTTAAAAGCAAATAAAACCGCTCTATTAACCCAAATCTCATGGGATAATACAAGCAATTTAACTCCTACTTTTAATTTACCATATCAAATAGTTTCAAGTCAATCAGGTTATGGTTCTGGTGATACTTGCCAATTTCAAATAATACAACAAAATAACAGGACAACTTCAACAGGTGCGGGTTTTACTGTTAGTCATGCTGATAATACTTCATTATATACTGCTCAATTTGGATTTAATAGTTCTGGTAGATTTCCAACAACAACACCTAATTATATACAATATCAATCACCTTATACTTATATATATTCTACTCAGGACATTTTTATGTTTTGTAAATCTACAACTAATAATAATATATCTGCCAGAATTCAATTAATGTCTAATCCTGATAAAGTTTATATATCTTCTAATACTAATTTAACAAATTGGGATTTAGAAAGAGTGAGAAATTTATATGTAAGTAATATTTATGCTAATACAGATAACTCAACATGGACAAGAGTTAATAATAATTTAGAATGCTCAGCAATATTTAAATGTGATACTTTACAAGCTTATTCAGCTACTAATTTAATAAAATTTAATAATGATTCAAATTATAATAATTTAACATTAAATAATATAAATAATATATATTGTTCTAATTTATATGCT
>RGUK01000670.1 GCA_010027825.1 bacterium | reverse complement strand
TCGTGAACTTTCTAGTCAGGTCATCAAAACCAGCTTTCTCCGAGGTAATGAATAACGCATGATTGCCGTCAAGCCTTCTAAAATGGCTTAAAACCCTTGACCGCCAAAACCGCATAGTGCTCGGACTAAAGAAGTAACCGCTATCAGTATTTTTGTATAACTGGACTAACCCCTTGCTAGTCCATGGCATTGAATTTCTATATTGTGTTTGCATTGTCTTATCCCTTTCTTAATAAAGCATTGCGCCGCTAAACTCTTGGTCGATATGTTGCTCAAACCGAGCCTTGGAATGCTGAAACTCAAGCTCAAAACCCATTTTTGCAGCTATTCTCAATTCCTTGTCAGTAAGCGTCGTTTGATTAGCTAAACTGGCAATGTATCTAGCCTGCTCGTTCACAGGGTAATATCGCTCGATACCGTAAACTGTTTTGACCTGTACTATTACTTTGTTTGTCATTGTTTATCCCTTTCCTGATTAATCTCTTAGTGGCATCAATACGCCGTATGCACCGTCTACTGCTTTTGGGCAATGTACTGGCATAACGCTCATTGCGCTGCATTGACCTGTAAACACAAGTTTGACCTTTTCGGAGCCGATTGCTTCGGCCACCAAGGATAGGTAGTCGGTATTGAATTGAATGTGGTTTAGCTTGGTATGACTAGAGTCACCTTCCAAGGCATTAAAATCCAGATTGTCAATCACTCTACCGTAATGAGGCGGCCTTAACTCACTTCTGGCAAAGGTAGTGCCGTCAATCAGCTTGCAAACACCATTACAATCAATCTGAATTTCTTTGTGACCCTTGTGCAGTTTTCTAGCCATTGCAAAGGCTTCGACGGGTATTGCTCCGCTAACGTCATTCGCATCGACTTCCACTGGAATGACAGCCATTGCATAACGATTCGCTGCATAAAGTACTTTTTTGTAAGCATCTAGAAATACAAAGCGATAAATTGATGAGTCGCTTGCATCGATTAACTTCTCTGGTTTACTTTGTTTGTTCATTATCATTGTTTATCCCTTTCATAAACATGAATGTTAATTGTTAAAAGCATGGATACATTCGACAGCGTTGTGTGTCAACAAAAAATAGTAAAAATATTTTGAACCAAGAATAATGACTGACTGAGTTAACGCAAGTAGTTGAAAGAAAAGGGGATAATTTGTTGACAAGAAAAGAAAGAAATTGCTTAAGTGAAAAACACAATGCACAATTTACAAGTGTCTGATGAACAAAATAAGCTAACTAAAGGCTCGCATTTATGGGCAAAAGGCGTGAGCGGCAATCC
>RGUK01000068.1 GCA_010027825.1 bacterium | reverse complement strand
AATGCAGAACATGTGGCAGTGAATTCAGTAGTCAATGGGGCGCAGAGATGCGAGCCAATCACGACCCAAAACATCCTATCGTTATACATGCTGATGAAAAGGGTAATCTATTGCGTGAAGTATTGGATCAAGTAGAACACATTGATTTAGCATACTTTGCAGGTGGCGAGCCTACATTGACAGAAGAACATTACTTGATGCTAGAAGAAATGATTCTTGGCGTAGAGTTAACCGTCGGCATCCTGGGCAACGAAAACCCCCAGGCGCTACCCCCTAGTCTTGCTGTAGCAAAAAAGGGCATCCTCACGCAGGAAGAAAAATTTTTACCGGGCGAAGGCGAAAATCAAACGCCCGCACCGTTGCCAAGCACTGTGCTTGCCTTGGTGCAACAAACGGTCCGCGATGCCTTTGTAGCAATAGGCTGCGTTGGGTATTCGCGTATAGACTGCTTTTATCAAAGTGCAGAAGTAAGCCCCACCGGCAAAGAGCGCGTTGTGCTGCTCGAGTTCAATACGGTGCCTGCACTTACCCCCGCCACGTGCATTTTCCACCAAGCGGCAGAAATCGGTATATCGCCGATGGAATTCATTGATGCGATAGTCAAGCTAGGATTAGAGCACCACCAGAAAATTATCGTCACACCAGCGTCTTGCAGCACTACCACAGTGGATGAAACAGTGTTCAAACCCATCCCAGAAGAAGCCCTGCAAGCCGCGGTTGAAGAACCGATTAAGCCTGAAACCAAACGTAAATCAACCCAGGATGAAAGCGCCAGCTTGGAGCCAGCGCAAGAATCCTTCACCATGAGCTTGTTTTAACATGCGCGTACCTCTATTAGCATTTTTTGCCTATTTTTTCCTTGGTAGCACCGCTCTGAGCGCAGCAAGCGAGACCCTGCCTGCTATTTTTGCCGATCAAACGCCTCATAAGCGAGTATCAGCGCATGCTAGGCAATCTAAAGTTTGCTTCGTGTTTGGCATAAATGCTTCTGTACTCAATACTGGCAAGCCGCATACCCAGAAGAGAACCTCGAGGATCATCAAGCCTATTTACGCTGGTATGCAAATCCCCGCCGGCCTGTTAGCAATTTCTATCCCTCTATCCTAAAAAAAAACAGCCGTGGCTACTGCTCTATTATTATCCTATCAGGGGCCCTAGAAGGAAAAGCTGAAGCGGTGAGAGATGACCTAGCCCGTCGTAGATTTAATCTGGCCACGGACCAAATACACTGCATTGGCAAAGAAAATCTGTCTGCACGTGAAAGCAGTGCACTGAAGGGGAAGTACCTGGCAAATTTGATTCGAACAAGCGATTACGCAAAGGTGTTTTACATAGACACCGATCTGCGTGCTTTGCGTGCAGCATCACAAGCTTGGCAGGAAGCTTCGGCCGATGGAAAGGAAGTTATCTTTATTCATTCTACCGAACCGCAGGGTGAATTTGCATTAAAACTCTACCCTTCGGAAAAATATAGGAGCTATGTAGCTCTTATTCTATTTGCCGAGCATATAAGAACCGCCTCCAAAGCCGCGCCTAGCTCCAGCTCTGGCGCTTATAAGATCCCAAGTTTCTATGACCTGGTCAGCGGATTATCCTCCGATGAGGACATAATAGTCTCAGGAGCGGTGCATTTGGAGCACTTGGAGCAAACAGTCAAAGATCGCTTATACCGATTTTTTGAACGAAACTGGCCTCTCGTGCTGGAACAGGAAGGCATTAGCTACCAACCATCACATACAGCGCCGATGCCAGTGGCACATGCTGGGCCCGCATAAGAATTGCGTGCAGATCTTTAAATGAAGCAGCCTTAACAACTAACTGTCTGATCTCTTGTTGTTGAATACGTGCAATAACCGGCAACGATGGGCCCAGCAGGGACACTGCTAGCTGCTTTTCTTGCACAAAAGCACGCAACATTGCGGCAACCTCTGCTGCATCTTGTTCCACAACCGCAGCTTGTGGATGGCGTAGCTCAATACTGCCAAGACGCATGCACGGGGGATAGCCAACCATCTGCCGTACAGCCAACTCTTGCTCGGCAAAAGACAGGTAGGCTTGCTCATCAGCATAATCGAAAAGTTGATTATCGCGCATTAGTTGAACGATGACCTCTCCACCAGCCGAAGCACGTCCCGCGCGACCAGCAACTTGAATAAGCTGTTGCAAGGTGATCTCAGCCGCATTATAGACCGGAAAATGCACGTTAACGTCAGCCCACAGCACCCCCACCAGCGTCACGCCTGGAAAGTGGTACCCCTTGGTAATAGACTGAGTGCCAATTAAAATGTCGATCTGGCCTTGGTACATGCGCTCTGCTGTCTCCTGCCACCCACGTTTCTTCTTGGTAGAGTCCAAATCAGCGCGTTCAATAATAGCTGCAGGGAACAAATCTTTGAACATGTGGACCACCTGCTGGGTGCCAATCCCCTTTTTAAGCCAGCTCTCCGGCGGCGCTGGACACGCGCTGCACCTAAGGGGCAGCTGGATAGCATAATCACAGTAGTGGCATTGCAAACAATCGGGCTCGTGCAAGGTTAAACTTACTGAGCAGTGCTTGCAGGAAGGAATAAAGCCGCATCCCTTGCACTGAACAAAAAAGCTATACCCCCGACGATTGATGAAAATAATGACCTGCTCTTTTTTGCTCAAGCGTTCGGCCACCGCTCGCTGCAGCTGGGCTGAAACCCAAAAATACTTTCCTTGCTGACGCGATTTGTCCGTCAAGATGATTTTTTTAATCGCTGGAAAGCTCCCCCCAAAACGCTTTGTTATGCGATAAAGCGGCCAGTGTTGGCGCTGCACATTATAAAGCGTTGCAAGCGACGGCGTTGCTGAACCGAGCACAATCGGGATGCGATAGTACGAGGCACGCCACAGGGCCATTTCTTTGGAATTGATGCGCGGATGCTTTTTTTCAACAAAGCTTTGTTCGTGCTCCTCATCAATAATTATCAGCCCCAAACGCGGAATGGGCAACATCATTGGCAAGTGAACGCCAATGATTAATAACGGTTTGTCATGATGCAGAGCTTCCCAGAGGAACTTTTTTTCCTTAGGCGTCGACCCGGAGTGAAAACCAAAAATTGGCACGTCAGGAAACGCCTGGCTCAAGATATGATGAAAGCGAACCGCCAACGAGACTTCGGGGAGCAGCAATACCGTGCTCTTCCCTTCTTGCCACGCTTGGCGAAGCAGCACTTTGTAGACTTCAGTTTTGCCAGAACCCGTAACCCCATGAATAACGGCAGGATGAAAGGAAGGCGTAGTGATATGAGGAGCAACCGCATCAACAATCAGTTGCTGCTCATCGGTTAACTGGACGCCGCTTGTCATGGCTTCCTCCGCCAAGGCTCTTGAAGCAATGGGCTGGCTGGGAGCCTTTTCCTGCAAAAAATGGCGTATGCGCTGATAGAAATAGAGGGGCGCCAAGCAATAAAACGACGCCATTTTTTCTATGAACGGCTGATATGCATTGTCCCCAGGAAAATCTGCTAAGCCATGCATGTCACGCACCGCAAACGTCACCGACGTATCAAGCTGGACGGCAAGACGCATGACCAACGCGACTTCCGTGCGCTTTTGGAGCGGCACATGCACTAGACTAAATTTGTTTACCGCAAGGCGCAATTCATCCGGAATGCGGTACCAGAGAGGTGTTACAAAACCATTAAGAAGAAGAACTTGGGCGTACATGCTGCGGGCTGTTAACGGTTACTTGGATGATGCTAAAAGGTAACGGCAGCTTAAACTGGTCCCAACTTTTTGTAAACGTAAAAGCCCACTGTGGTTTGCAATCAATAAACACCACGGGCACACCCACTTTTTCTGCCAGGTACATAATCCCTGGCTGTAGCACGAGTGCTGGGCCACGCGACCCATCGCCCACCATGCACAAACGACGGTTGCCGTTGAGTTGATCGAGCGCGCTGCGCACGAGCGCTACAGGACCTTTGAAAGAAGAACCGTAGAGGACGGTGAAGCCAAGCCGCTGACATAAATAGCCCGCAATTTTCCCATCCCCGCTCGAGCTGACCACGCACGCGCCCTGACTCTTGAGAGTGTGGAAAAAGAACATCCCAGCAATAATTTGCTGGTGCCAAAAATAAAACACGCCCTCTTGTTTAGACAATGGCTGTTTTACCCCAGGACCATAAGAGACGCGTAAACGATACGTGCTAAACAGCAGTTTAAGCACGCAATACAACGCATTTTTTATGACAAAATTAAAAACCGTATTCGCCCTGATCGCCCTGCTGATACCCTTGGTCAAACGCATTATCAACATGTCCTTACAAGTTATTTCGTGCTAAACTACCGCTTTTGCCCTGCACGTTAAAAAAGG
Organism: bacterium; assembly: GCA_010027825.1. The sequence goes on along the minus strand of RGUK01000068.1, from coordinate 2,796 downwards.
TTCCATTCATGACAGCACCCCTGCCTCGGTTTAAGGTCTTTAAGAAAGTGTTATCAAACGGGCTCACCGTTCTTACACGCCCCGTCAGACACATCCCTCGCGTCGAAGCACATCTGTGGTACAATGTTGGTTCAAAAGATGAAGCGCTGCATGAACGCGGCATGGCTCATTTGATTGAGCACATGCTCTTCAAAGGCACGCAGGAATTATCAGAAGCTGATATTAACCTGATTAGTCAAAAATTAACAGCTGATTCCAACGCTTTTACATCGCAAGATTACACTTGTTACACGTTCCGCCTTCCCAGCTCCTGCTGGGAGGTTGCCTTGCGCATCTTTGCTGATTGCATGCAAAACGCACGCTTTGATAGTAACATGCTCGCCTCTGAACTGAAGGCCGTTATTGAAGAACTGCGCATGTACCGGGATGACTTTCAAGGGGCACTGCTAGAACACATGCTTGCAAGCGCCTTTCCAGAGCACCCTTACCATAGCCCCATCATTGGATCAAAGTATGATTTATGCGCGCTCAAACGAGATGATCTGTATGCCTTTTATAAAAAACACTACCACCCTGGGAATGCTACCCTAGTAGTGGTTGGCGATGTAGAGCCGGAAGCAGTGTTTGCACAGGCAGAAGCGTTTTTTGGTAAAATCCCTGCGGTTAATAATTATGTACGCGCCAAGCACTACTTTACTGACGATGTGTACAGCAAAACCACAACCCTGTACCGCCCGGTAAGCCATCCCTGGTTCACGTACCTTTTCAAAATACCTGGCTTTAATGATGGCAAAAACCATCTCATCGACTTGGCAAGTATCATCTTATCCACTGGCAAAAGCTCGCGCCTGTACAACCGCCTCGTCAACCAAGAACAACTGGCGATTGATGTCGATTGCACGGTATATGATCTGGTCGAACGCGGCCTCTTATACTTTGGCATTTGGCCTGCAAATGACGTTCACCCTGAACAAATTGAAGAAATCTTGGTTGAGGAACTGCAAGCACTGGCAACTAACGAGGTCGAAGACTGGGAGTTTGAAGCAGCCCAAAAGCGCACGCATGTTGACCTAACCTCTCTGCTGGAAAGCACAGAGAAACAGGCCTTTGTCATTGGTAATTCATTTGTAGCAACGCGCAACGAAGCCTTCATTGATACCTATCTGCAAGCAATTGAACAAACGAGCAAAGAAGATATGCAAACCTTTTTTGCCACGTACCTGACCCCGCTGGTAATGCACCGCGGCTACCTCCTCCCCATCGATGAAGAGGGCACACAGCGCATGCAACAAATCCACCATGCTGCCGATGCCTTGGAAGAAGAAATTCTGCGCAATCATGTCAGAACAACCCCTGTGGAGGCAGGCAAATTAGTTAATGTCATCCCCGCACCAGAGCGCGTAAGCAAAAAACATCCCCAACCAGAATCTTTCATGCTGAACAATGGCATGGAGGTGCTCTATCACCACAACCCCCTGGTGCCCCAAGTTATCAGCGTGCTTTGTTTGAAGGGCAACTACCTGTACGAAGATGAAGCACAGTCTGGGGCCTTTGGCATGATGATGCGCACCATCAGCGACAGCACGCAAGACTTCACGCCGGAAGCATTTGCTCAAATTCTTGAAACCAAAGGCATCCACCTTGCCGCCGGCAGCGACAATATTGCTGTGCGGGCCCTGCACGAAGATTTTTATGATGCCATTACCATCCTTGCCGACATCGTTCAGAGGCCTTACAAATGCTCAATGAAGTGGAAGAGTTGTGGGATTCGCCAATTGATTATATCGACCAATTGGCACGCGAAATCATTTACCAACAGCATCCCTACCACAAAAATCCTTCGGGCACCAAGGAAAGTATCACCGAAATATCCAAGCAGTTATTGCAAGCCTACTGCTCAAAATACCTCACCCCAGACCAAGCTATTTTGGTCATTGTGGGGGATTTAACCAAGATCGATATCAAAAAAACGGTTGCTGCCGCCTTTGACGATTGGCGTGGCAAACAAGTCCCCGACCTCATTTTCCCCGCTATGCCTCCTTACACGGCACAGCATATCGACATCCCTCAACAGCGCGAGCAAACAGTGCTGGGCTTCATGGCACCCTCGATAGCGCGCAACCACGAAGACTACAATGCGCTAGCCTTATTGGACATTGTAGTGACCGGAGGCTCAGGTGGTTCACCCGCTTCCCGCCTTTTCGCTTTGCGCGAACAAAGCGGGCTTTTTTACATGATTGGGGGCTCGCTCCTCTACGGATCACACAAGGAACCGGGGATGCGATTTATCAAAACTATTGTGGCCCCAGAAAAAGCTGATCATGCTCAAGACCTGATCCTTGAAACCATTGATCTTGTTGGCAAAAATGGTATCACTGCCGACGAGTTAGAATTAGCAAAAAATGTTTATTTTGCCTCCTCAGTAGAGCTTTTCGAGACAAATGCACAAATCGCGCAAACCTTTCTATTTCTCAAAAAGCTTAACTTAAGTTTTAATTTATTTGACAAACAGGGAGAATTTCTGTCTATACTGAAGTTGGATAAAGTTAATGAAATCGCTCGCAAATACTGCTCTAAGAACGAGATGAGTTCGATTAGTATTGGGCGATCCAAGCGTGGAAAAGTGTTGGTACAAAAAGGGAGAGTCCGTTAAAAAGGAGGCCACACGATGGCAATCAAAAAAGCTGCTAAAAGAAAAGTAGCTAAAAAAGCTGCAAAACGTAAGGTAGCTAAAAAAGCTGCCAAAAGACCTGCAGCTAAGAGAAAAGTAGCCAAGAGAAAAGTAGCTAAAAAAGC
>RGUK01000669.1 GCA_010027825.1 bacterium | reverse complement strand
GAAAACGTTTAGAATACGTAGTCGACGTTGCCCGCATTGAAGATCATAGCGGACAGGAAGTTGTAAGAAACGCTGACCACCCAGTAATCCTGAGATGCGGATGTCACTGCAGGCAGCGACAGGTTTAAATTCATGACACTATTTGCCACGTTCAGGCCTCCGCAAATTTCTGTCTCGCCACGCAGTACCTCGGAACCCTGACCCAGAGGGATGTTGAGCCAGGGGGCAGAGATCTGGACGGCATCCGTATTGGTGTTGGTCGTATCGTTAGGCGAGCAGACGTACGTCGTGACGGCTGCCGGGGTCTTACGGTCGACCAGAGACCACATCTGCTGGCTCGCCTTGACGGAATCGTAGTACACGGTGCCGCTGATCAGCAGACGCACATCCGTAGGGGCGACCCAGTTGTGACCGTTGCCGCTGGCTAAGTCACTGGCGCGCACGCACCAGATATCGAGAGACTTCAGTTGTCCGGAACGTAGACCCGTTAAGTTGATCTGCTGGCTAGTGACCTGACCAGACGTGATAGGCAGTTGGGCGCGGAACGTAGTCTGTTGGAAGTACCGGAGCGGCCAAGCGAGAGCCTTCGCCACCATGTTCTCACGCCGGGTTAGCAGGTTCCCGGTGTTGGTCATGTGAGTCTGCCGGAAGCAGCAGTTCGCGTAGGACAGAGCCGCGGGGTACGAAGACGGACTGACTACGTTTGGATTTACGTAGAATACCTGGTCAAACGTCGCAAGTTGGACCTGGATGGTGAGCGGCTGGGTGACGAGGTCGCTAGGCCACGGCAGAGTCTTCTCCTGTGCCGAGATGGTGTTCCACGGCAGTTTCAGGTAGACATACGCCGTCAGTTTGTCCTGATCCGTAAAATCGTCAGGGTCTACGCACGCCTGCCCGCCGAGGTACGGAATCTGGTTGAGTTTCGCGGAGTCCTCGCAATCGGAGAGAGTCGCGAGGTACAGTTGGTCGCCCGTGAACGTGTATTGTGAGCCGCTCGCCGGTCGGACTTGTATTTCCCTTATGAGACGGTATCCGTATCCAGCAGGCAGTGCAAGACCGTTATAGGCGGCACCAGCCGTTCCGGTGACCGGAAACTGGAACGTTAAAACAATGTCGCCCACACCCTCCGACGGGTTGAACGTCAAGATGGACGCGGAGCCGGCGTTCAGCGAAGGAAACGCTAGGTTAAAACGGTTCTCCACGAACGACGGGAAGCAGGACTTCTCCGTGTTCTCATGTCCGGGGTAGTACTTATCGACGCAAACGCCCGGAGCAACAGACTGCACGATC
>RGUK01000668.1 GCA_010027825.1 bacterium | reverse complement strand
TTCTTTTTTCTTCAGGGCTTCCCAGTTTTGCTTTACCTCTTCTTCTGTTTCGGCTATTACGCCACCATAAATATGCGGATGACGAAAAATCAGCTTATCACAAAGTGCGTTCATCACATCTCCGATGTGAAACAGATTTTGCTCCGTGGCAATCCGGCTGTAAAAAACCAGATGCAAAAGCACATCGCCCAGTTCTTTGTGCAGGCCTTCGATTAATTCTTTTTGTGATTCAAATGGTTGGGCGCTTCGGATGATTTTTTTAATTTTTTCTACTGCTTCGCCACTTTCGCCGGCTAAACCGAGGGCTAAATAGGTGAGAGCTTGCAGATTTTGCTGGCCTGCGGAGGGATAAATTGCAGTTAATTTGGTATTTTTTTGGTAGCTGTTGAAGGTGGGTTTGGGGGTGTTTTTGGGGTGGGTTTGCATAGCAGTAGGGTAGGGGATTGGGTGGGGTTGGGCAAGAGAGGTGTTAGGAAGACGGATTCACGGATGCAGGGATTAAGGGATTAACGGTTGGGCGGGCAGGGGAGGTGCTTGGTGGTGGGGGCGAAGCGAGGCCTTTGGTGGGTCCCCGAATGGCCAGTGGTTTAGTGCTTGGGCTTGGTTCGTGTTGTAGCCATTCGAGGACGGGCGGGACTTTTTAGATGGGAGCTTCGTGGAGAGGGGGCGACACGGGTGGTGCTTCATACTTTACTATCATACTTTACTATCGTGCATCTTTCACTGCTTCGCCTGTGGCTCAGGACTTTCTCGTGGATACCGGCCTGCGCCGGCATGACCGCTGCGCGGTCGCAGGGGGCTGGCGCCCCCTGCACCCCCGCTTAACATCAAATTTTGTCTCAATGTGTTTGCTGTGTGTGGGGGGTTGTCAGGGTTGGGTGGGTGGACTTATAGTAAGAGGTGGCGTGGTGACACACTGGGGAGTAAGAACCCCTAACAAGTGGCGGGCACCACCAAAATGGTGCTGTTTGTGTATGGCACAAACTCGGCTCTATGTGGCTGGGTGGTGGTGCTCTGTCCAAGGTGCAAGCCTAAAAGCTCCGCGTCGTCTTGTTACGGTTCTTAACACCCAGCCTCTCGCTTTGAGGGGCCTTTTTTTGGTAACAGGAAAGGGTGTTTTTTATGGTTCATCCGGTGGATGTGGCGGTTGGCAAAGCTTTGCGCTATTGGCGACTAAAGCGCGATATGAGCCAGCAGCAGGTGGCTGTTGCGGTGGGGGTGAGTTATCAGATGGTGCAGAAGTATGAAGCGGCGGAGTCTCGGGTGAGTATGGGGCGGTTGTGTGATTTA
>RGUK01000667.1 GCA_010027825.1 bacterium | reverse complement strand
GCTCGCTGATCACCTAGTTACGTATCTGGATCGCTGCTATCAGGAATTGAAACAGAGCTCCTGGCTTGGCAACCGTGCTTTGCCCTGGGCGGCGCTGCTAGGGCGCAAGGAAAAAGGGTACCTGGATCTTGCCCCAGGTGCTGCGCGTGCAAAGACATACTTCATTGAAAAATTACTGTTGCCGCAGGGGGCACGTGTGTTTGTTATGGGAGATTTGCACGGCAGCATTCACAGTTTGATGAGCAACTTGGCAGATCTGCAGGCTAAAGGCATTTTGGATGATGAGTGGAAGCTGCAGGATCAGCAAACGCATATGCTCTTTTTGGGCGACTTCACCGGTGTTGGGCACTACGGGGTTGAAACATTGTATGCCCTCTTGCGGTTAAAATTGCAGAACTGGGAGAACGTGCACTTGGTGCGCGGTAACCACGAAGATCCGCAAGGGGCTTTGCAGGATGGTTTTTACAAGGATGAGCTGTTGGTCAAGTACAGCAATATTGATGCTAAAACTATTCATAATTTGTACGCGCGCCTCACCAACACCTTGCCGCAAGCGTTGCTCTTGGGCGGGATGCAGCCTGATGGGTCGATTGCTTACACCTTGTGCGTTCATGGTTGTTTTGAGCCGTATCACGATCTGCTTGCGTTGCAAAAGCATGCAGCAGCGCGGTTTGAACGCATCGACCACAGCTACGACCGCTGCCCAAGTCAGTTGCCCGTGCTAGACAACGAACATGATGAAAAGGACCCTGGGCTGTTAAGTCCGGAGGCATGGCAGAAAAAAGGTAAAAGCTATGTTCCTCATCGCATTGGGGAGGGCTATGCCTGGTCGGATGTATGCGGGTTTAACGAGGTGAAAAAGGATGGCACCCTGGACCTGCTCTCGGGCATTGATGTGAAGAGTCATATGAAGGTTTGGGCGCTCAATGGTAAGCACTACGGGCGTGGCTTCATGCTTGGGATGGGTGATTTGCAGTATTTTATGTCTGGCAACAATATCAGCGCCGTGCTGCGTGGTCATCAGGATATGCTTGCGTGTTGCAAAGTGGTGGTCCCGGGGCGGTACGCCCTTGTGCCGCTTAACGCTCAGTGCGGAGCAGATGGGTTGATCTCAGCGGCATTGATGCAACAAGGAATGGCGTTGGGCGCGTTTGTTCCCTGTGTCTTTACGTTTGCTACGGCTGGTGAGGGACGTGCACCTGCAACAGAGGGATACGGGTGCTTGACGGTGCTAGGAGCGGTAGACGAGTGGCTGCTCCAGGTGTTTGAGCGCAATTTGGTTGGCATTCCC
>RGUK01000666.1 GCA_010027825.1 bacterium | reverse complement strand
TTCCGGTTGCCGCCTCCATCTTTGACAGTGTGCCGGGATGGCGGAATTGGTAGACGCAAGGGACTTAAAATCCCTCGAGCCTAAAGCTCGTGCCGGTTCGAGTCCGGCTCTCGGCACCATCTTTTATTGCAAGATCTGTTGGTTGTTCGCACGACGCTCATGGTGCAAGACAGCGTCTGGCGTGGGGCTTTTTCAAGCTGGATGCTTGACAAATCTTTCGAGTTGAACAATCATGTGATAAGAAGTTGAAAATACGTTGTGGAAACGTACGTTGTAAAATATGTGTATCGTCAAATGTTGTTAGGACGAGGAGATTTCTATGAACAAGGCCGCCTTAATTGAGCACATGGCTAAAGAAACAAAATTGCCTAAAACAGCGTGCAAGGCTGCTGTTGAGTCCTTTATCAGAGCAGTTGAAACTTCTCTTAAAAAAGGTAAATCAATCGTATTGACCGGTTTTGGTACATTTGCTGTCATGCGCCGCAAAGAGCGCGTAGGCATCAACCCAGCAACTGGCAACAAGATGAAGATTGCTGCTAAAAAAGTGCCAAAATTCAAAGCTGGCAAGCGCTTGAAAGATTTGGTTGCTTAGTTTAAGCTCTAAGTAACGAAGATTTGGAGAAAGGCAGGTCCGGAAGGCCTGCCTTTTTTCTTTGTAATTGCTTTTAAACAACAAGGTATTTTATGTCTATTCGTCATTATTTAGTCGCTTTTGCTTTAGCTGTAAACAGCATGTCAGTGGCTTTTTGCGATGAAAGTCAGCCTACAAAGCCCGCAGAGGCTCCTACGTTTGAGGCTTTCCCCATGCAAGAGCATGCCATTGCTAAAGAGTATTTAGCATGCGATCCTGATAGCTGGTCTGACGCAAAGCGGATTCCGATCGGTCCGCTGGGGCTTACCAATCTGGTGGTGCCTCCTGAGGAGGCGATGCCTGCCTTTTTTGGCATGCTGCGCCGTTTGATGGATAGAATCAGAGAATTCGCTCCTTCCAGAGCAAAAAAGATGTCGCAGCCTATGGTTGTGATTCAAGCTGCTAATCCTGCAGCAAAGGAGTCGGCCCCAATGGGTGTCAAGGTTGATACCACCTTTCCAAATGCGTTTGCGCTAGAACTTCCTCCTTTCCTTGGCCCTGTGGTGATGATGGGGGGCTGGGTGCTTACTCGCCTTGATGAAGATGAAATTGAGATGATCTTAGCCCATGAATTAGGGCATCTGGTCAAAAGACATAGCCTAAAACTAGCGACTTCGGCTGCTTTGTTGAGCGGTATGGCCCTCTTCCCATTTGGCACGC
>RGUK01000665.1 GCA_010027825.1 bacterium | reverse complement strand
AGGGGCGTCAGCTAATGGATTCGCATCCGGAGCTGGAGGCGCCAGTGGGCGAGGCGTAGCCATTATAGTCGTTTTCTAACATGCCAAGAATCGCTCACATCCAAAACGGTCAAATTGTAAATGTCTCGGTAGGCCCCGAAGGCTGGACGGCTCCCGGCGACGGCTCCCAAGTGCTAGAGGCCGACGCTATTGCCGCCGGGATTCCGCGCTGGACGCCGCCGGTTGAGCGGCCGGATGCGCCCGCGTGGAAGGTCAAGGTTTGGTTCGTGCGCCAAAATATCGACCTCGCGACGATTCCGGCAATTATCGAATCCCAAATTCCGGCAGGACCGGAGCGCGAAGAGGCTCTGATTCGCTGGACGCACGCGCCCACCGTACCTTTCGATCATCCGCTTGTCGCCCTAATTGCTAACGAGCTGGAACTCGACCCGGCTGATGTTTGGGACGAAATTCACGCGGTTTGACATTCAGCTTCGTTTATGAGGTTTGAGGTCTATCAGGACAATGCCGCCGAATGGCGCTGGCGACTACTTGCAAGCAACGGCCGGATTTTAGCCGATTCGGGCGAGGGCTATCAAAACCGCTCTGATTGTTGGAATGTGATCTTGCTGATCCGCGACAACGTCGAGTTCGCACCAATGGAGGTAATCGGATGACGTGGGAGTATATCGCCTTGCTTGTCGGCACCGGATTTTTGTTCATCGCCTTCTTTCTGTTTGGCGATTTCTGGGAGGGTTGACAGCCCGCAAAACTCGTATGGCCGCGCACCTTGGAGTTGTTGCACTTAACGGACTTTCCGCCCCTGTCGGTGGTTACGTCCAGGAGTCCTCAAAGGAGGAAACGATTGAAATTGCTACTATCCGTGACGCTGCCGGCGTTACAAAAGTCGCAGTCGCTAAGCCCATGGTCACTCGCACGGTGATGATTAAGGGCAAGGGGGACGCTGGCCTCGCCTCTGTTGCAGCTGGCGGGTTCACCGCTAACACCGTTCGCATTACCGAAGCTAAGCAAACCGAAACGAACGATGATTTCCCGGATTTCGAGATCACGGGAACTGCTTACACCGACCTCGCTTAACACCATGCCCGTTACCCTAACAGCTATTGGGATTCAGTCGATCGACCTCACTTTGGCCGAGTCGTTGGAGCGTACGCGCAAGGTCGAAACGAAAGTGATTCGCGACAAAGACGGCGCTTTCGCTGACGGTGAAGCATACGACCCGACTGAAGATTTCTCGATCAAAGGCCGCGGCGATCTTCCGGAAGCTATTGCGCTTGGCGTCGATGCCGAG
>RGUK01000664.1 GCA_010027825.1 bacterium | reverse complement strand
AAAAAACAATCTTCGGGGCTGTGCAGATAAGGCAATCTGTGCGGCCTTTTTTTGCGAGTTTTTAACCAGCATGCAGTAAGGGAGTGTGTTTATGTTGTGTGTTGTGCGCGCGTTGCGTGTGAGTAGTTTTTTGCTTGGGGTGTTTGCAGGATCCCTGCAGGCAGCTACTAGCGAGCCGCCAGCGCCCGTATTATGTATTTTTAATGATACCGGTCGCCCTCTTCTTTTCAGCTGGCAGGAGGATGGTTATGCAGAAAAGCGACTCGTGCCCGCTAGCGTCGATCCTATAAGCGGTGTTTCAGTAGGATATGTTGTGACCCATTTGCTTCCCGGCCGAACAAGGTTCAGGGTCCGTTTTGAAGACGAAGTGGGTTACGCGTGGTTCTTTGATAGCAGTAATTTTCCGCGTGAGCAAGAGGCGCCATTTTATTGCGAATTAAGATGGAGGGATGAAGAAGGTCTTGTGCTGCGATTCTCAGCGCGTAGGATTCAGCCGCCCCTGACAGCACAACATGCAAGCCCAACGGGTGTAATTGGTATGCCCATCGAAGATTTAATGTCGGAGGATGAAATGGTATTGGAATTCGGTCTATGAAACAGCGGCGTGTTTTGATAGTGCTTCTCTGGTTGCTGTCGGCGCCGTTGTGCGCATTGGACATCATACAAAATGCAACGGGCCAGGGTCTATTTGTGTGGTTGCAAGATGATGATGCAAGTGGGCCTTTCTTATTACAAAATGGTGATGCTTGCGTTGTTCACACGGAGCGCCTTCGCGAAGGAGTGACGCACACCGTGCGGCTGGAAGTTGATACGGGAAGCTACCGCGGCCAAATTGTGCTTGGTCGGCGCCTGGAGACACGGATTTGGGAGGCTCGTAAAATTACGGATGCAGGGCGGGATATTACGCAGCAGGTAATGGAATTGCCGTGTCATCAAAGCATGCAAGTCATAGCTCCCCGCTCATTTTGTTGCACACCGATTGATCTTTATGTCTATGATCGCCAGGAGGATGAAGGGTATTTAGCTGATGAGGAGGAAATGCAAGGATGATCCTGCAGACTAGCTTGCATTTTTGCTCTGGCGCTGTATAGTTACCCGCACGATCGACACATCATGTTTTTTTCAAGAAAGGATTTTGATTATGATCTCGATCAATAAAGTAATGGGGTTGTTATTCCTCAGTGTAATGGGCGGTGCGCAGCTTTTCGCTGCTGAAGAAGCGTCGGTTAGGTTGACGCTTCAGGTTCCCAAGGGCCATACCTGGCAGATTCAAACAAAAGGTGATCCGTCTA
>RGUK01000663.1 GCA_010027825.1 bacterium | reverse complement strand
AAAGAAGAGTACCCGACTACTGGGGCCCAAAGGTATGCCACATAGGTACCGCCATTTGCATTGCTATTTGCGTCACTTGGCAGTGAAAATACGGTTGAAGTAGGGGCAGCCTCAGACGCAGGAGTAGAAGCGTTCGTACTATTAAGCGTGAAATAAACGTTCTGGGCGCTTTCGTGGAAGGTCATCCATCCGATTGTTGAAGCGGCATCTCTACGTTTAATGATCCGAAGAAATGGTTTTGCCCCCAGTCCATGACCCACAGTCGCACCAGCCGTGCCGTTGCCGGTATAGGTGACAATTGAAAATCCAGCCGTGGGATTAGCTCTGACTTGCGCATTAGTGATGGAGCCTTGTGTGTTCGTGACGGTGGAGCTTCCGGCATCCCAGGCCCAATATGTATAAAGACTCCCGCCGTTTTGATAATTCCATCCGTATCCAGCGGCATCTGCTCCCACGTTGAATCCATTGGAATTGAACTGCGTTAGCAGGTCTGATTGACTGGTTACTTCTGCGTCAGTTCGGTCAGAAGCAAGCGTTTTATTCACGCCTCTTACTTGATCAATAAATCCCCACCGTGCGTTTGTAGACTGATTGCGTAACTTAGATATAACAAGATCCGGCTCAAACGCTAGTCCACTAATGGTTTTGGCAGATCCAGCCACACTGGTGGTCTCATTAACAATGTTAAAAACCGTAGAAGGCTTTGTGACTAATGGCGCGGGCAGGTTTGTCGTGCAGAGCGCCTTGAAGCCGCTGGGGGCCGTGTAGGCAAAGGAGCGTTGGCCGAAGTTGACCGTAAACGTTGCATTCCCGCCGCCGTTTGCAACAGAGGGGAAGTACGTCCCTGATAGTGAAGAAAACGCAGTTCCTTGACTGACCCCATTTTTGTAAAAAACAAGAGTGCCGGCATCCATATTGAGCGCTACACCGATAATATCGTTTTGCGTATAGGTTGCTCCATAAGCAGTACCAGCGGGATATATGTTACCATTTGCGTTGTAGACTGCGGCGCCGAAGTCGTCTACCGGGGTCGAGTTTAGTGCAATACCTATATTTGCGCCAGTGCCACTGCTTGTAAATGTTACTTCCCAATAGAACTTACCACTGCTAACACCAATCGTTCCATTAACTCGTCCGTACAGACCGCTCCCAGATCCATTGCAAACACAATCCAGATTCCCGTTGGATGTAGTTGCTGCTGCCGCCTTCCATAGAGGGTTAAATGTTGCATAATTCCCCCTCACCTCACCCCCAGCTCCAGTATCAGTGCCGCTCGAAGTGGGAACGTCTAC
>RGUK01000662.1 GCA_010027825.1 bacterium | reverse complement strand
TGCCCCTGAGCCAGTCGGCAAATTTAGTGCAAGACCAGTAGTTTTGTCGAAACATGTGTACTCCTATTCAACAGGCCAAAAATATGGCATATCTCCAGATACGTTCGGGAAAGCTTGAGTGTAGAATTCGGGCAACTTTCTAACTAGATTGCTTTGGTGAGACAGGTGCAGCTCCGCCTTGCCTAACCACTCGGGAGCAGGACAGTCCGGGAATTGATTCTCGAACTCTACAAAACGCTCCAGCAGGGAGTCGTTGTAGCCACGGGAGCGCCACTCGATGCACATTTCCTTGCCATAGGTGGCCAAGAGCTTCTCGTGGCCGCGCCACATCTTGGTTGCGGGGTGGTTGACCCAGCCCTTGGTTTTGCCCATCAAGGCGTTAATAATTTGAAGCGTTTCGACGCGCTGCTTACCGAGGCGCTTGTAGTCGAGGGCTTGGGCGCTACGGTTAAACTCGGGGAACGGCAAAAAAGTTTGCATATCTATCCTTGGATACAAAAAAATACTATCAAAGTTCAGTGGGGGCTGTCAAGCCCCCTAACTACTATTAGAGATTTTGCTTCTATTTCTACAGTAATGTTATGATTTTAGAAATTATAGTCGTAGAACGCATGGGGATTTTCGGATAAAGAGTAGGTGTATACACCATCACGACTATACCAACGACCATCCTTGTGCTTGCGGATACGAATTTCGCTAGCGTTTGGGTTAGACTCGTACAAGTAACGCTGTTCGTGATTGTTGGCGCAATGTGCAGAAAAACCACCCGGAATCATTTCAGGCTTCCAGCTAGGGTCGAGGGTGTACTTCATCGCCCTAATAATCAAGCACTTGGAGCTAACCTGACGAACAACTTCGAATGGGACGCAATCCGAGTAGCTACGCTGATTGGCATACTTGGGAACATCCAAGGTAGGAGGGGTCAGGACTGTTTTGAGGGCATTTACATTGTTTGTCTTCTTCATTTTATCGCTCCTTCTTGCTGCTGGGTTCATCTATTAAGACAACACGTTTTTATTTTTTTCAACCAACCGATGAAATGATACTACCAATCCCATTTCGAAGTGTCAATAGCGGGTGTGACTTTTTTCTCAATGATATTAGAGCCAGTGTGCTCGACCTCTAAATTATTGACTTCACAATACTCTTTCCACAATTCCGGCCATTCTTGCGCCATCTCATCGTATTCGGCCTGAACCTGCCGCAAAACCTCTTTAATAGCGGCCATCTTTTTTGTCAGACGAGCCATCTTGTTGTTGTAGGTTTTGGTGTGATAGATAATGTATGCGCCAGTCATC
>RGUK01000661.1 GCA_010027825.1 bacterium | reverse complement strand
GATCCAGATTGCCAATGTGTTCGCAGTCAACCCCCAGAACCGCCAGGCTTACGGCTCCAACAAGCTGCGTAACTTTGTCGTGACCGCTGATGTAACGATCACCTCTGGCTCTTCTGCCTCTGTTATTGTTTCCCCCGCTATCATCACGGGCGGTCAGTTCCAGAACGTGACTGTTGCTGCAACTTCTTCTAGCGCAGCCGTTACTCCTTTCAACAACACGGGAACTGTATCTCCTCAGAATGTTGTCATGCACCGCAACGCATTTACTCTTGCGACTGCTGACCTTGAGCTGCCAGAGGGTGTTCACTTTGCTGGACGCGCAAGCGACAAGGAACTGGGTCTGTCGATTCGTGTGGTCCGGCAATACACGATCAACAACGATTCCATCCCCACCCGCTTGGATGTTCTGTATGGCTGGGCTCCCCTTTACCCTGAACTCGCTTGCCGCGTGGCAGCTTAACTCTGAAAGGAAACGAAAATGGCAAATCCAGGCCCCGCTTCTACCACCACCGCTCACTATCTTTATGACGGCGATTCGACCGATGGCATCCTGCTCGGCGGTTCGGCATCTAAACTAGTGGGCTTTCACGGCGCAACCCCCGTGGCTCAGGCATCTGCGATCACCACAATTGGCAACTCCGCTACCGGAACGGAAATTGCGACTGCCGTAAATGCTCTGATTACTGTGCTGAAAAACAAAGGGTTTACCGCCTAAATGAAGTAAGCATAGGGAAGGCCGCCCTCACAAGGGGCGGCTTTTTTCTTTATAATTGCTAAAACGAAAGGACTATCATGGTTAATCTTTCTGCCATTCGTAACCAGAGCCGCACCTTCAGGCTTGATCTGACAAACACCGCTTCTGCTGCTCTACAAATTACCTCCACGAGCAACGACCAAGCGAATTATGTCCAACTGCTTAACCTTGGGACTGGAACCGCTGCGGTTGAGTTTTCTAACTCGTCAACTGTTGCTGACCCCGTGATCGCTTCGTCTGGTGGGTCGGGAAGTTATACCCTTCCCCCCGCGATGAACTATCCAATCGTGATTGCGTGTCCCGCAGAGCCTTTTTATATCAAGGGCATCTCTTCAGGAACGAATACTCTCTACATTTGAGGAGTTAGAAAACTCAACCGCAGCGGTTCCAGTTCCAAGGTTCAATAGTTGCACATAATTCGCTTGGTCGTTGCTGCTAGAAGTGATTTGCAGGGCAGAGGAGGCAGATGTCGTAAGGTCAAGCCTGAAGGTGCGGCTTTGGTTACGAATGGCAGAAAGATTAACCATGATAGTCCTTTCGTTTTAGCAATTATAAAGA
>RGUK01000660.1 GCA_010027825.1 bacterium | reverse complement strand
ACGCTGAGTTGCGTGTAGATTTGGCTCATGGCACTCATGGCTCTGTCCTTTCGTTGGTGTGCTAACACTAGCATGGGGGTCTGACATAGGTCAGAGGCTCACAAAGCCTCTTCCCAATACTCATAGCCGCCATTCGCGCAGGGATAGCAAGATGTGCCGACAATCACGCCAAGCGTGAATGCGTCCACGCCGCTCTGCACAATGTCGTCATGAGTGCCGCAGGTCAGGCACTCGGCGTAGGTGGTCAGGTTCATGGGTTGTCCTTTCGTTGATAAGCAAACACTAGCACAAGGGTCTGACACTCACGCCTCCGGGGCGCACTCTGCCACGATGAGCAGAGCCTCAGCCTTCTGCTCAGCGGTCAGCATCGCGGTGGCGATGCCCACGATGTAGGCTCGCGCTTCCATAGCGTCGCACTTGCCCGCCTCCATGACGGCGGCGATGAAAGCACCGGCAGGGGACTTGGTGCTGGGGGCGATAGAGGGCTTGTTCATTTTCTGTCCTTTCGTTTTGCTTACAAGGGTAAGCCTAGCATACCCCTCTGACACTCATGCAGGCGGGGTACCCATAGTGTATACATTGGAATGCATACGCTAAAAGCCTTTGTTTATAAGGGTTTTACGGCCTCATGCAAAGCGAGAATCCCCTTTGTTTACAAGGGTTTTAGAGCCATGCGCCGGAAAGCCTTGATTTATAAGGGTTTTCTTTATGCATGATTTATGAATAAATGCATGTCCGTTTTGTCCATTCTTAGAATTTTCTGTGAAACCCGGTCCATATATCGTAACTCCGTAAATGTCCGATTTGTCCGGCGCGGTGGCCGCCTTTCGGCGGGTTTGTCAAGCCGACACGCCGGGGGGAATTCTGGGAATTCTCTTAGATCTCTTCGTCCTCTTCCCAAGTGTCAAACAGCATTGAGAGTGTCCACGCATCACAGTCAGCGTAGTCGGCAGGGTCTAGACCCTGAGCGATAATCGCCTCGCGGTAGGTGTCAAAGATTTTCATTTGGTAGCCTTTCGTTCGGTTCTTTGGTCTGATACTAGCATGAGGGTCTGACAAGGGTCAGCGGCTGCATGAGGGTCTGACAAGGGTCAGCGGCTGCTGACCTTTGCTCTGCGCTCAATGTCGTGGTATGCGGCGGTTTGCTTGGCGCACTCATCGCACAGCGGCGCGGTGCGGGTCAGAGTGTCCATGCCGCAGCACAGAACATAGAACCACGCGGTAGCGGGGGCGGACTCACAGAGGTGGCACATCTTCATCTTCTGTCCTTTGTTCGTTGTTAGTAGAACACTAGCATGAGGGTCTGACAAGGG
>RGUK01000067.1 GCA_010027825.1 bacterium | reverse complement strand
GATGGAGTCACTAGCACCCTGCGAGGTGATAAAGGGAGCGCAAAGGGCTTTGGCTTGTCCAAAAGTGAGGGAAGGCATATCAGCTAATAACTACTATCCTTCCTCTTGTTAAGTCAAGACTTATTAGATGGATTCATCCTCGTCGTCATCTGCCCATTCTCCCTCCCATTCCCCATCCTCCATCTCATCCTGAAGTTTGTCTTCCATATACTCATTCACAAACACTTCCACCATTCCCTTAATAGCAAATTCATTCCCAATGGAGGCATGAAGGAACTCCGTTTTGCCATTCACTTCCCTACTCACAAGTAAAACTGCATGGTCAAAGAACTCGGCAGTCAGGTTGCGGATCTGCTGGAGAGCGTCTTCAGAACGCTTTTCCTCATTGACCACAATCTCCTTAACAGGATTAGTTTTGCGCTTTCTTGCCATGCTCCCTCCCTTCTACCCCACGACGGCAATCTAGGCTAGGATCTTTTCCAATTCCTCCTTGATCTCTGGCGTTAAGCCTCCCCATGACCAGGATTGCTTCACATAATTCTCCACCTCATCAGGAAGGAGCCAGCAGAAATGCCGATGGTGGCCGAGAGCCCCTCAGACACGTGCCTGACGTGATCCTGCCAGAGCTGCTAGGGATGCGGAACTGCTGCTTTACATTATGCTACAATGCAGTATCATGAAACCCTGGTCAAAATAGGCCAGCCAAGCGAGTTTTTACTGTTTTTGAAGGATAAAATGGACCACATGCACCATAGCGGTCCGTATGAGCACGGCACCCTTGAGCATCACCATACGGTTACCAGTGAAATTTTATGCCATCTGCCCTACGCTATCTTTGCGGTAGCGCTGAGCATGATTGTCATGAGTATGTTGGCATTTTTACCCACGGGACCAGCGTATTTGGACGCCTGCCACCGGTTGTTTCATAACTTCCATTTTTTGCACATCTTGTTTGCAGCAACCGGAACTATGCTTACCTTTAGGCGCTATTCCAAAAATGTAGTCCTTGGGCTGGCAGTTGGCATGGTAGTGCCGATTTTGTTCTGTACTTTCTCCGACGCTCTTTTGCCGTATCTGGGTGGCCGCTTGTTGGGGTTGGATATGCACTTGCACTGGTGCATGATGTCTCATTTGGACACCATCGTGCCGTTCTTAGTGGTGGGCATGATTAATGGCTGGGCGATGAGTATGCATAAGCAGAGCTTGCAAGCGTTCTATTCCATTGGTTTTCATATAATGCATATTTTTATCAGCTCCATGGCATCGCTGTTGTACCTGGTTAGCTTTGGGTTTAGTAATTGGTGGGCTTGCATGGGTTTTGTTTTTATCTTCAAAATAATCACGGTGCTTATCCCATGCACGTTGTCTGACATCGTTGTGCCCATGTTGTTTGCTCGTTTCAAAAAGAACAATGCGTGAAGCGCGGTAGTAAAAAAGGTCTTGCATGAAATCTATTCGTCTTGAGCGCGTTTCCAAATCATACGATGGCGAGCTGATCATTGATAACTTGAACCTAGAAATCAAAGCTGGTGATTTCTTTGCTTTGCTTGGCCCCAGTGGCTGCGGTAAAACAACCGTGCTGCGGCTGATTGCAGGTTTGGAAACGGTTGATGCTGGCCGCATTTTTCTTGGCGACCAAGAGATTACCCATGTTCCTATTCACGAGCGCAAAATTAATACCGTGTTTCAGCAGTACGCGCTATTTCCGCATTTAACGGTTTTTGAAAACGTTGCCTACAGCCTGCGTGTACGCAAGATGGCCGCCGAAACGATCAATGCGCGGGTGGCTGAAGTGCTTAAAATGGTTCGGCTTTCTGGCTTTGAGGGCAAGTATCCTCGTAGCCTTTCTGGCGGTCAACAGCAGCGCGTGGCGCTGGCACGAGCCCTGGTTGCTGAGCCAGAAGTGTTGCTGCTTGATGAGCCCTTGGCGGCGCTTGATCTCAAGCTGAAAGAAGAAATGCTTACAGAGCTGAATCAGCTTCAAGACAAGTTAAAAACTACCTTTGTATATGTGACGCACGACCAGTTTGAGGCCCTAACTGTTTCTGACCAGATGGCCATCATGAACCCGCAGGGGGACATTGAGCAGCAGGGCACCCCAAAGCAGATTTACGAGTTCCCCGTGTCACGCTTTGTTGCCAACTTCGTAGGCAACACCAATATCATTGAGGGGCGCTTGCATATTAGCGACAGGGACTACCAAGTTGAGGTTGAGGGTCTGGGAATGTTCTCAGTCTATACCCCCACTGAAAAACTGTGGATGATACCGGGTTGCCGCCTTCTTATGAGCGTTCGGCCAGAAAAGGTTCTAATTAGCAAAAAGCCTCGTGAAGGCTTTAGTAACAGCTTGCAAGGCAAAGTGGTAGACATTATCTACTACGGCCGTTCGACGCAGTATCGTGTTCGTTTGAAAAATGGACAGAACCTGATTGTGTTTGAGCAAAACGAAGAGCACTTCCCGCAAGAAAGCATTGACTGGGATGATGAAGTGCATGTTCATTTCCAAAAAGAAAACGTTGTACTGTTGGAGCACTAGATGAAGAAGGCTCTGCGCGCGATTTTTACGCAAGAATCATCTTTTGTATTTTCCTGCCCCGCAGTGCTTTGGCAGTTCGTGTTTCTGTACATGCCTTTTGCCGTGCTCGCGTTGTATAGCGTTATTGATTTCAACGAAGTGACGGGCAGATATTTTTTGACTGCATTCTACTACCGCGAAATTTTCACCTCGCTCTACATTCAGATTATCTTTCGCTCGTTCTTGTTGGCGGCCATTACAGCTGCTGTGTGCTTCTTAATAGCCTACCCCGTGGCTTATTTTCTGGCGCTTAAAGGCTCTAAGCGGTTCAAAACGTTCCTTCTCTTCTCGCTTATTTTCCCTTCCTGGACCAGTTTGATTGTGCAGGTCTATGCGTGGTTTTTCTTATTGGAGAAAAATGGCTTCATCAGTTGGTTCTTGCAATGGACCCACATTATTTCTCCCTCCTTTCACCTGCTTAACAATTATTTTACCATTGTGCTTGGCATGGTTTCCTGTTTTCTACCGTTCATGATTTTGCCTATTTATGCGGTGCTGGAAAAAATGGATAAACGTTTTTTAGAAGCATCAGCGGACTTGGGGGCAGATCGTTTTGAAACATTTCGACGGGTAGTTTTTCCCATGTCATTGCCTGGCGTGTATGCGGGCATCATGCTCGTGTTCATTCCATCCTTTGGTGAATTTGCCATCCCAACCCTCTTGGGGGGCTCCAAGTACGTCTTTTGGGGCAGCGTGATTGTGGACAAATTCTTACGATCAAGAAGTTGGCGGTTGGGGGCAGCTCTGGCGATCATTGGGATTATGTTGCCCATTCTGCTCATGTGCTGCGTCTACCTGGGCCGGGCCATTCGTGAGCGCTATCGTCAGCGGCAGAGCAAGGAATACACTGAATACCTAAATGCAAACAAAGATTTGTGGGGCTAGCTGATGGTTGAAAATCGCAAATATCTTGGACAGTTTCTGCTCCCGCTCGTGGTGGGCGCCGCTTATCTTTTTTTGTATCTGCCCATTTTTGTGTTGGTACTTTTTTCCTTCAATGACGCCAGCTTTTCCATTTCCTGGCAGGGCTTTTCTTTGCGTTGGTATGAAAAACTCATCAACTCCCCTGAAATTCTGAATGCGCTGCAAGCGTCTTTAATTGTTGCTTTAGCAACAACTTTTCTCAGTCTTTTGATTGGCACGTGTTTTGTGGTGGCAAGCCGGTGGGGAAGAACTAGTTTTTTTTCAAACTTGTTTTACGTGAATATTTTGCTGCCAGAGATTGTTTTGGCAATTGGCATTTTAAGTCTTTTCACCTTTTTTCGCATCCCGCTTGGGTATGGCAGTTTGATTGCCGGACATACGCTGCTTGGGCTGGGCTTTGTTATTCCAATTGTCCGGGCCCGCTTTGTTGAACTTGATCCCGTACTGACTGAGGCATCGCTCGATTTAGGGGCTACCTATTGGGTTACATTCCGCAAAGTCATTATTCCTCTCCTGATGCCATCGCTAATTGCTTCAGGACTCCTGGTTTTTACCCTTTCCATGGACGATTTTCTGATCTCATTTTTCTGCTCTGGTCCTACGGTACAGACATTAGCGGTCTATGTGTATTCTATGATTCGGACGGGCGTTGATCCTATGATTAACGCTGTTTCCACCTGCTTTTTAGTCATCAGCAGCTTGTTGGTATTTTTACTATGCTCCCTTAAAGTTGTTGACCAGGTGCTAACCCATGAATGAGCGGCTAGACAAGCTTGCCGCGTGCGCACGTCGATTGATGCGCCGTTCGGCAATTGTCGGGGTGTACTTAGTTGTCCTTATGGCAGCCCTGTATGTGCCCTTGTTGTTCAGCTACTTTAAAACGCAGCGCACGCTCAATGTGTATGCTTTCACCGAAACGTTTTCGCCTGAAGCCATAGAACTTTTTGAAGAGCGGACCGGCATTAAGATAAACATTACTTATGCTGAGCTTGATGAAGAAATTGGTGCCAAATTTGCCATCAATGGCGGCATTGGGTACGACGTCGTTAATGTTTCCGACTTCATGGTGCGCCATTTGAGCAAGCAAGGTTACCTGCAAAAACTTGACTACAGTTGCCTGCCTAACGCAGCACGGTTGAACCCGCGCTTGTTGGGGCGCGTTTTGAACCCGCGCTTGTTGGGGCGCGTTTTTGACCCCAAGAATGCGTACTCCCTGCCTCACAAGTGGTTTATGTATGGTTTGGTGTATGATAAAAACGTTTTCAAGGTGTCGCCCGACCAAATGTCCCTTGCATTCGTATTCAACGATCCGGAGCAGTTGTATAAAAAGGGGCTGGTAAGCAGACCATATCGCGTTTGTATGATAGATTCGCCTATGGACGCCTATTTTCTGAGCATGTTGAGTTTGTTTAATAGATTTGATCAGTTCACACCACAGGAATTTGATGCAATAACGCGCCAGTTGCTGCAACAAAAGCAATGGGTTGAGTGTTATACGCTCTATACCGTAGAATATTTCTTGTTGTCTGGCATCATCCCCATCGCGCTTACCTCCAGTAATTTTGTGCGCAAAATCTGGGATATGAGCGACCAGTACGAGTTTGCTATTCCACGGGAGGGGGGTATACTAGTGATCGAGAATTTGGTTATACCAAAAACAAGTAGGAAAGGCGACTTAGCGCATGAGTTTATCAACTTCATGCTCTCAGACGAGGTCGCGACGTTGAACAGCCAGGAATATGGCTGGACATCGGCCAACAAGAGTGCTCAAGA
This sequence comes from bacterium, assembly GCA_010027825.1. Next base: position 1,929 of record RGUK01000067.1, on the reverse strand, counting down.
AACGCTTGATGCGCAGTACAAACGCAAGTCGCATCTGTTTCCGGATGAGCATGTTTTCAAGCGGTTGCACATTCCTCTTTTTACATCATATGCTCGCCGGTGTGCGGATGACGCATGGTTGCGGGTTGGTTTTGCTTAAATTGTGCGCTGAGGATTGAATCATGATACGACCTGCATCGGCGGGCAAATCCGCCATCCACGTTGTTCTTCGCCGAGCCGTGGTGATAGTGGCCTATCTTGGGCTCTTCATGCTGTTTTTATATTTTCCCCTCTTGATGGAATATTGGAGTGACCTGCAAGCGCTTAATGTATGCGTATTTGCTGAAACTTTTTCTCCCCAGGCAATTAGCCGGTTCGAGCAAGAGGCTGGGGTTAAAGTGCATGTTACCTATGTCGAGATCGATGATCAGCTACACGCAAAATTTCGGATGAATGGTGCTTTGGGATACGACGTGGTCAACATATCTGATTATGTGGTCCATAGCGTCGGTAGTGCCGGGCAGTTAGCGGCCTTAGATAATCAATTGTTACCTAACTTACATCGTGTAGAACCATGCCTGGTCAATTTGGTCTTTGATCCTGAAAACCAGTATTCGGTGCCACATAAGTGGTACGTCTACGGCATGGTGTATGACAAGCAAGCATTTCGCTTAGCGCCTGAGGATGTCTCTCTTAGTTTCCTTTTTGAAACACCTGCCATGGCGGTAGCAAAAGGGGTTATCTCTGCGCCTTACCGCGTCTGCATGCTTGACGATGCTCGGGATGCGTTTTTTATGGCGGCCATTTATTTGTTTGGCCGTGTAGAAGGTTTTTCTGCCGCAGAGTTGCATAAAATACGCGATTTATTGCTAGCGCAGACTTTGCCATCCCTAAGGAAGGCAGTATGCTGGTGGTTGAAAATTTGGCGGTGCCAGCTACAAGTAAAAAGGTAGTTTTAGCTCAGCGATTTATTAATTTCATGCTGCGCGATGACATTGCTGCGCTGAACAGTGGGACGTATGGCTTTAACTCGGCAAACAAGTATGCTAACCAACATGTGCCTGAAAGATTGCGACAAAATAAGCATTTGTTCCCTGATGCAGGAATGTTCAAGCGATTGCACATCCCCCTGCTGCCTGAGCATATGCGTAAACTTGTCGACGATATGTGGCTTGAAGTGAGCTTTTCATAAGGAAAATACATGAAGACAGCTGAACAAAAAGTACGCGCTTCCCAGCAGAAGGTTTGGTGGTGGGAGTTGCTGAAGGAAGTAGTTACCATAGTCCTTTTGGTCCTTGTGGTGCGCAATTGTATGTTTAATGTGCCTACCGGATCAGCGGAACCAACTATTTTGGTTGGCGATCGCATTTGGGGCAACAAGTTTGCGTATTACTTTGACGATGTGAAGCCGGGTGACTTAGTTATTTTTGACGACCCAAATTTTATTTATGACCGCAGCAGCTCCATACAATATTTGTGGCAGAAGTATGTTGGGTTTGATATTCCGATACTGGGCTTGAAAGGCGGTCCGGCAAAGTGGGTTAAGCGCGTTATCGCTGTCCCTGGTGACACGATTGAGGGCCGCATAGAGCATGGTAAAACAGCGGTTTATCTGAATGGGAAGAAGCTGGAAGAGCCTTATGTTAATCGGTTGCCCCTTGTCCATGTTATGCGGGAACGTGGTTTGTTGCCGTTTAAGCGCTTTGGGCCGCTGGGCGTGCCAGGCTTTTTGCAAGTTGAGCAGCGCCATACTTGTTGGAGAGCTGTGTCATGACCCAGTTCAAGTTCACATTTGAGTCTTTAACAGATGCGAGCTGATTGCGTCTGAATTGAAGAGTCTGAGCGATCCCAACCAACGACACTGTATGTGAGTTCACTTTTTGTGGCAGAGTGACAATTAAAGTGACTTTTAAAGGTTAATGTTCGATTGAATTAATTTATTTTAACGCT
>RGUK01000659.1 GCA_010027825.1 bacterium | reverse complement strand
CTGCCTGATGACTACAAGGACACTTGTGCAGCACTCGGGCAGACCTGCAAGCCATGAACATAATTAAGCCATTCAAGACGGAACCGACACCGCAATGCGCCCACGGTTACCACAACATTTGTTCAGGGAAACTCGAATATGACCACAGAACTGTCGTCTGTGATTGCAGATGCCACTACCAACCACGAGAGGAAACCATGACCGACACAACCACCATCGAAACCACAACCACGAGTCGGCGTCGATGGACAGAAGAAGAAAACCAGTACATGCGCGAGAACGCGTCCAAGGGTGCCAAGGCATTGGCTGAGCATTTCGGGCGTAACGTGTCACAGATTCAGACTCAGGCCCGCCGTCTGGGTTTGTCGCTGCGTCAGCCGGGTTCAACCCGTGGCCGTAAGAAAGTCGTGGTGGAATCAGCATGACCACAATGCAGATGGAGAGGATTCTGCTCACACCCGACAAGGCACGTCGCTTTCTCAACATGAACATGACTAATCGTCGTGTCAACAATACGCATGTCAGCAGGATTGCAAAAGACATCCGTTCCGGACATTGGCGATTGACTGGTGATTCAATCAAAGTGGATGTGACTCCACAGATGGTTGACGGCCAGCATCGTTGCTTGGCTGTTATTGAAGCGAACCAGGCAGTAGAAACATTGCTGGTTACTGGATTGCCAACGAATGCCCGAGACGTGATTGATCTCAACGCGCGACCACGTTCAGTAGCCGATATTTTGCAGCTCGCTGGATTGGTGAATGGTACTCAGAAAGCCGCCACAGCGAACGCTTACTTGTCCTATCGGGATTACCCTGACCTTGTTTGGGGCAGTGTTTCGTCTCCAAGTAAGAGTGTTGTAGCTGAATACGTCATGCGTCACAATGACTTGTTCAGTGCGGCGTTTGAAGTTTCAGCCCGCGTCTATGCATCGATTCGTCTGTCCCGGACTGTGACTGGTGCAGCGTCTTTGGCGTATGGGCATTACGAGGAATGGGACGATTTTGTTGATGGAATAGTCGATGGCATTGGATTGCTAGCTGGTGATCCGCGGTTGACATTCAGAAACAAGGTCTTGTTGAGGACTGCGGTGCGTGGAAGTGGCAACTGGCCGTCTCAACGCAATCTCGCTCTTTTTGTCCGTGCTTTTCAAGCCTTTTTAAATGGTGAAACACTCAAGAGTTTGAAGTTCACCAGCGACAATCTTCCGATGCCCGTTCTTGATGATATGCGAAAGTTGTACTGAGTTATGGCGAATAGTCGTGTGGCGCGAGGCCGGAAAACACAAACCATCATCGCTGACTGGTTTCGCGCCCACG
>RGUK01000658.1 GCA_010027825.1 bacterium | reverse complement strand
AGTCCAAAGCTGCGTAGGTAGTGCCAAAAAATGCCCCAGTATGGGGCCACTAATTTATAGGGTTTTCCATTCATTAATACGTCGCCCGTCCTGAAGGACATATAATTAGCATCGCCGCATTCAACAATTTTAAACGAGCCCCGATTATACTTAATGTCTACACACCCAAAAGTAATGTCTGCTGGTACTGTGCGCAGCGATGGAACGTCTTTTGCAAACGTCTGTTTTAGAACGGCGGTAAGGTCAGCTGGATCCATAGCGAATGGTTCGTAGTGATCATGAGCGCTAGCGCCTACAAAACAACTGCATACAAAAATAATAAGTAAAAAAAGCATAGAACATCTCTCCTTTTGATATTACTTTAGGAAGGAAAAGGAGCATTGTAAATATTGTTACAAGGGAGCGTGTATGCACAAAATCATAGCACTATTCATGCTTTGCTGGTTGCCAGGGTGCTACGCCCTGGATATTAATAATATTTATATTCCACCTGCATCGGATGCAGAGTATCCTCCCGATGTTGCTTTCATGATTTTAGACTTGAAGTATCGGCCTGGAGCCTTGAAGGTTTGCGAATTTGGGCAGGGTGTGTTATCGGGCTTTGTTGGTCATGACATGCTTTATGGCCCTGGAGCCGTGTATGAAAGGCTGTGGGAATTTCTCACTTCCCTGCGTCTGCCGATTCTGATGGTTCGTCCTAGTTGTCGTACGGAGCACTCACTGTTCAACGATTCTGGTTGCAAACATTTGGATATTGGGCGCTTTGCTCGCAAGGTTGATCAGTGTATTCCTACCTTCGCCAGTGTGTTTCCTGACCCTGTAAAAAGTGAACTGGCAGGGATACCTAAACGCTTGGCGGAGGCAAAAGCCCTGGCCGTACCGTGTCGTTTTGGGGACTTTCTTAAAGCTTATGATGCAATCGGTGGCTTTGCTACTGGCATGATTGCCCTGGACTATGTGGCGCGTCAGTTTACTTTGAACAAAGGCCTTACTCATGCTCTGTTTGCCAATGATCCCGTTGTAGAGCGCTATCGGCCAAAAGCCCTCATATTGCCGCGTTCGTATAGACCGACTATGGCAGAGGAAATTCAATCGCAACTTGGTGCTGATGCTTATGTCATCAAACCGCTAAATGCATGGCGCGGAGAGGGTATCCTCATGGCAACAAAGCATGAGTTGGATAAAGTTTTGAAGCATGCGCTTATGCCTGGACAAGGACGCTATGACCACTGGGCGCGGACGCGCAACAGTAACTTTATTGTAGAAGTCTTAGAGCATTCAATGCCCATCATGGTTCACCAACGCCCCTACGATCCCAC
>RGUK01000657.1 GCA_010027825.1 bacterium | reverse complement strand
AGGTGAAGGTGACGATCTTGCCTTCGGAGAGAAGGCTACGGAGGTACTTGTGGGTGATGGGTTCCATTTGGTTTAGTCCGTGAAGGTGTCCGTCGGCTTCAGGGTGAAGCATCCGTGTCCGTCCTGACGGGCTTGGACGGTGGCGAAGAACTCGGCAAGGCGGTCGGGAGAGAGGTAGACCACATCGCTACCGTCCTCGCCCTGTTCCATCTCACCCGATGGCGTGAAGACAGCGCACTCCACGCAGTCTCCGTTCGGCCCCGGAATGATTGAAACAGCGTAGCCGTTCTTGAAGAAGAAGCGAACACCGTTCAGGTGATCGTACCATTGCACTTTGTCGTTGGGGTTCATGTGATGATTGTACCTTGTGTTTGAGGAAAGGAAAGGGGAAGATGAAGATTTCTCTCCATCTTCCCCCGAACCAGTTAGGTCGGCTGATTGTGGCGGTCGAGGTGGTCGGCAAGGATCTTGTCCATGATCTGGATCTGCTTCTTCTGTTCCAAGATCCGACGCTTGATGTCTTCCATTTCGCATTCCAAGTCGTCAACTCCCAAGGCATCGACCTTTTCCGAAAGGTCTGAAAGAGCATCATCGGTGGCGTACTCGGTTTCGATGTCGGCACACCGTTCCCGCAGTTCGTTGTAGTGGTCGTTGGCGTACATGACCTGGCCTTCGACTTCACGCAGCCGATCACCGAACAACCAGTTTTCGATCCAGTTGCGGAGGGGGTTCACAGCCCACCCCCCATCGCCTCGGCCACCTTGTTGCGGAGTTCGGTGGTCTTCGCGTTGTCGGCTTCGATCTTGTACCACAGGGCATCGGCCTTTTCGTGGTACTCCACCATCGCCACGCCAAGGGCGAGAAGAATGCCGTGGATCTCCGCTGAGTCCTTGTCGCAGGCCATCGACTCACCGATGCTCTTGATGCGGTCGTAGATGTCGTGGATCTTGGACGAGGTGTCGTTGCCTGCCGCCATCAGGTCGATGAAGGCAATGCGGGAGAGGGTTGCGGATTCGGTCAGACGAGCGTTGATGCTGTCGATCAGGTCTGCGGTCTTGTTCGGGTTCATGGTCGGTGATTCCTAACTGGTTGCGATTCCGAATCGACATTCGATTCGATGAGGGAAGGATAGCAGAGCCACGGCGAGAGTCAATAGGTTACGGCGAGAAAACGACAAGAAAACGAGAAAAGAATCGCAAGAAAATCAGCAGAAAAGGGGTTGACGAACTGTCACGAAAATGTAAAGAAGTAGCTTCGCTTCTACATTTTCGTGACAGTTCGTCAACCCCTTTTCTGCTGATTTTCTTGCGATTCTTTTC
>RGUK01000656.1 GCA_010027825.1 bacterium | reverse complement strand
CGCTTCTGGGCTGCGTGTACCTAGGATTTAGTTACATTGCTGCAAAGCATGGCGCTCTGCTGGCCAACGTTGAAACCACCCAACTCTTGAGCGCGCTTGCCGAAGTGTTGCTTGGGGCGCATGCAAGTATTTTGGCAAATGTGACCACGACGATTGCGTGCTTGACCACCGCCATTGCTTTGACCACGGTCTTTGCAGACTACCTGGCTCATGAGTTGTTCCGTGGGCGCCTGAGCTACCCGTATGCTCTGTTTATCACCGTAGCGCTTAATTTTGTGATGACCAACATGGGCTTTAGCGGCATCGCCCACTTTGTTGAGCCGCTGGTCATGATCTGCTATCCAGCACTCATCGTGCTGTCGCTGGCTAACATCGCGCATGTTTTGTGGGGCTTCCAGTACGTCAAGCCTGTGGTCCTTACCACCCTGCTGATTAGCATTGCTATCAGCGTCCATGCGCATGCTGCTTTGCTCAAGGCTATCCTAGCCGGGGTTTGCGGCTGCTAATAACTGAACATTCCTTTTCTATCGGAGCTCGCGCTAACCGCGCGGGCTTCTTTTTTTGGTCGTGTTTATTTTCAAATAAGATTTTTCATGCGCCAAAAACACGCTGTATACGCCCCCTTGTCCAGTCCCAAAATTTTCTCCCCAGAGAGAGGTCTTTTTTCAAAAATTTATGTTAAAAAAATGGCACTAGATCTTTGTTTGTAATGATCTGGTCATAGCTTTCAAAATAGATTAGATTTTGTTTGATTGAACGAGGAGTGCCTGGTACATTAGTGCTCTCTCGAAAAACAAATTTGCAGCCAGAAAATATTTGCCATTTGTATTGGGGGAGTGTAGGTCGATTGCAAATGGTAATTACGCCAAGGGGGCGCTGGTAAAACAGGTGAAAGGACTTAGGATGATTTCCGCGCAAACCGTGTCATTGCAACAGCCACTACCGCTGTTGCAGGGCACCATCAAGAAACGGAATGGCACCATTGAGCCATTTAGTGATGCTAAGGTACGCCGCTGTATTGAGCGTGCTGCTGATGGTTTTGGCAAAGAAGTTTGCGTTGATTTGATCCTACAGGAGCTCCAGCGCACCGTTTACGATGGCATCCTTTCAAAAGATTTTTCTAAAGCGCTTATCTACGCCGCCACTTCTTTTATTGAACAAGACCCAGCCTACAATTATGTGGCCGCGCGTCTTTATCTGCAGCACATCTACAAAGAAGTAATTGGCAAATCCGTCGTCGATGCTTCACTGCCGGGGCTCTACAAAGAGTACTTTTTTGAAGGCCTTAAAAGAGGCATGTTGCATGACCTGCTGGATAAA
>RGUK01000655.1 GCA_010027825.1 bacterium | reverse complement strand
TTCTTTGTCTTTTGCCGCTTGGCGTTCATCCATCTTTTTGTCTTGCTTGGCATCTCGCTTGGAAAAATACCATAGACCGATTGCCATCACCACAAGCGCACCAAAAGGACCGGTAATGCGATCGATCCAGTCTGGAGCGTTTGCCGTTTGAGCAAGCATGACGGATATTTTTCCGGCAGTGGCCGCAACAAAGAGAATACCTAAATCGTTGATTGATTGGTGTGGGGTCATGGTATTTGTGGGGCAGTGTCGGATGTTGGAAGATCAATGCGAGCGTACAGTCCGCCAAGCGTATCTAAGATTACTTGAAACTCAGGGAAATCCACTGGAGTTTGTGGAGGGTTTCCAATAAGTGGAGTCGAAAGCAGGGTGTCGTCGCATGGAATGAAGTGCATCCCCGCGTGGTCTCCGCTTTGGATAGGGACGCTGCCAGCTAGCCAGAACACGGGTGATCCGCGATCTGTTTGCGCCTTTGCAATGGCGGCATTAACCTCGTCTGCTTGTTCTTTGGTTGTTACAAATCCAATCATATTAGATATAGTGTTCGGCCAGTGCAAGTCTCCCACAGTGTTATCAAAGCACTAACATACGCTGCGTCTTGCGCCGATGATAATTCAGTGCTGGTACTAAAAGCTCCTATTGGGTTATTCATTCCAACTTCTCCACTGGGCAGTCCTAAAATAAACAAATTAGCGGCGGGGAATGCAGTAGCTACGTTACCAGCAATTATATCGGATGCAGTACCATTTACTTTTTCTTTCAGGTAAAGATTACCTGCAACGCTATCGTTGCCCAAACTAACTACACTGCCCACGCCCTGTGTAAAAATATCCGTCGTGAATAGCCGCTCCATTACTCGCGTGTAAGAATAACCGTCAACCCAAAAAGGGAAAATACTACTTGTAGTATAATCATTGACGCTAAATGGTATGGAATAATTATCTTCTATCCCGTTAGGTAAAAGCATTGCAAAATGAAAACTGGTTTTTGTTATTCCCAAGTTACCCAAATTGGTGTTTGTGTTCATGTTGCCTGCCCCGCCATTTGTCACATACACTCCGTCATTTGTACTATGGAGGACACCTCCTGAAAATGTTCCACTGAGGAGCGATTTCATACAAATTGCATTTGCCGCTGCGAGCCCCCAAATTGGAAAGTAAAGCCTTTTATGCTTGCTCCATCGTCCCGCTGCAACTTCCCCAGAAATGAAAGTGGATATAGCTGCCTGCTGTGTGGATGTTACGGTAATTCCTGTGGCTCTTATAGCTGCGACGTAGGCGGCATCCGGGGCAACGGAAGCGGGCGCAAGTTGGCGGGCAA
>RGUK01000654.1 GCA_010027825.1 bacterium | reverse complement strand
CGGGTAATGCGCAGTTCGCCTTCAAGAGCGCCAAAGCGTATGTCTACGTCGACGCACCGCAGCGGCCAGCCCTGGGCGATGCGCAAGTGCCACCAGACGCAATTGCTAATCGCAAGAAGGTAACGGACATCATGACGGCCACAAGCATGATTCCACTCAACTCACAACAAGGCTTTGAGCGCCTGCTCTCGATGCTGCAAGACGTTGAATACATGGTAACGCACTACTACGTGATGGAAGACTTCAGCAAGAAGAAGTTCATCGATAAAATGGAAGAACTCTTCAACGCCTTTCCTGCGTTGTACGGTGCTGACCTAAATGTACGCATCATCAACAACCTGATCAATTTGCTACTGACGGCAATCAACAACGGGTACCTGGTGAATGCGCAAACCGATGCTGCAAAGCGTGAGTTGTGGTACTCCTGGATCAACAAGCTAGCACAACTTATCTTGCTGCAAACTAAGTCCATCCGCCTGAACGCATGCTACGGCGAATACATCTGGCTGCCGTTCGACATCAGCGGTCAGGACGATTTGACCGTCACCTTTGAAGCGGAGGGCCAGCACGATGTGTTTGTCGGCTTTGCCCAAGAGCCTGACCGCATGCGCAACACCAACAAAGAAATGTACGAAGTATGCATCGGCGGCTGGAACAACACTAAAACCGCGATTCGTCTTCAAAGCCTGGGCGATTCGGTAGCAACCTTCAATAAAAAAGACTTCCCGCAAGCAATGCTCAACACCTACAAACGTCAGCGTTACACCGTGAGCTACAAAGACGGCATCATCAGTGTGCAGACTGAGGGAGGCAAACCAATTGCATGGAAAGACCCATACCCACTCACCGGCCTTAAGTGGATCGGGCTGAGCACGTGGGATGTCCCAATCTCCTTCAGCAACATCACAGTCACCAGCGGCAAAGGCAATGTGCAGGCCGCGGATGCGGATAGAACTGAGGGGATGCTCCTTGAAAAGGGCCAAAAGCGCGTCGATCAACAACGACAAGGCGAACAGGCCATACAAAAAGCCCGTAGTAAAACGAAGAAAAGTGGCACTAAAAAATCTGCTGGGGCCGGCAACCCCGTTGTCCAAGCCAACGACGACACACCAACGCCTGCAGTACAACCGCGCGAAGACATCAGAAATAAGAGCCTGAAAGTGGGTAAATCTGGTGCAACCAGAAAAGCTGCCCGCCCTGCGGCGCCCCGACCACCGGTCCAGGACGATGCAACGCCAGACGACGAACAAGATGCTCAAGAGCCAAAACTGACGGAAGAGCAAATGAGGATGATCATTGCTCAAATTCGTGCTGAAGACG
>RGUK01000653.1 GCA_010027825.1 bacterium | reverse complement strand
CCCCCAGTGTGAAGGCATGGCAGAGTTTAGTGAAGACCTGAACCGTATCAAGTATGTGAAGCGGCTTCTCAAAAAATACAAGCGTAGCGGCAAGATACGCCCCATTTTGCTGCTGAACCACCTGACCGTTTTAGGAAATGTGTTTACACCGATGGGAGCCGCACGAATGCTATTTTTCAAATTGGAGCCTGATCTCTACCCGTGCCTGAAAACCGCTCTGCTGTACCTGAACTACATAGGAGAAGGGATGGTATTGGATGAAACCCCTGTGGACACCATCCCGATGGACGGACGGCTTGGAGAGGTTCTACGGAGGCTATAATGCCCAATAGTGCAGGCGTAATCAATCCATTTTTCGGTGATGGCGGCACCGTCAAGGCGTGGGGGGTGTACGGGCTTAATTCCACAAGCACGATGACTCTACAAAATGTGGTGAACTGCTATAATTTAAATTTTGATGATGCCCTGTTTAATTCTCAAATAACAGCGAACAGCACTGGTACTTCAGAACAAAAACTATCAACTGGTGCAATACCTTTCAAATTTATAACTCCGATGGTGAACACCAAATATAAAATATTCGTGAGTCCTAAAGTGGTGAGTTCTGGATATATGAATGGGGGCAGATCATTTTTTGCACACGCTCTGAATTCGTCCAAGTATCCAAAAACAGTTAATGGGTTTTGGGTTCGTTTTGGGTTTTTGACCAAAATTGGTGACACACTCCCAACCACATCTCCCACCAATACCGCTCCTTTGGTTGGAGAAATCTTGAACATTTCTACAAATCTTACAGACTATCAAATACAAGTAATGGTGGTGTAAATGGCATACGGATACAGCACAACACGATTTGGAAACGCAGCATCACCCAAACCAACGGCTGATGCGTGGTGTGTGTTTGAATTGAACAGCAACGGAACTCCAGTTATCGTGGACTCTGTTGGCGTGTCGTCTGTTCAAAGAGTACAGCAGGGAGCGTACAGAGTAAATTTTTCTGATCCTGTCAAGTTTTCTAGTGGTGCGTATATTGCAATGGTGCAGCCTGAATTTGGAAATAACGCATCCACCTATTTTACCTGTATTGCACAAGGCACCACAGCAAGTAATTCCGCCACAGCAAGCGGAGCAAGTGCGTCTGCGGATATAGCGATATTACAGTTTCAACCAACGAATACCGCCAATCCTTCACTGCTTCAAGACTATAACAGCAGCACAAAAACACGAGTAAACGCAGCGTTTGTGTGTTTGCGTAGCGACAGCGATCTGCGTAAACCACATGTTTCAAATCTTTTATACAGAAGTGACCGATTTGATGAC
>RGUK01000652.1 GCA_010027825.1 bacterium | reverse complement strand
AAACAAGCGTGCCCTTAAGTACACGGCTTCAACAAAGGATGCGACCTCTCCGGTCAAAGCCCCAAGTCGATAATAAAAAGAAGAGCCCCCGGAATTTCCGGGGGCTCTTTTGATGTCTTAAAACACACTCTTTTTTTTGGTCTAAGCCGCTTCTTCGTTGGTGAGATGCAGGAAAACCTCTTCAAGGTTTGGCATGTTGAATTTCTGTTTTAGGTTTTCTGCTTGGTCAATGAGCAAAACGCTGCCAGCGTTAAGCATGCACACGCGGTCGGAAAGGATTTCCGCTTCTTCCAAATAGTGCGTGGTGAGGATCACAGTAATCCCTAGCTGCTTAAGCTCCTTGATTTTATCCCATAATTGACGGCGGATGTTTGGATCCAGTGCCACGGTTGGCTCGTCCATGATGACGATCTCTGGCGAATGTACCAAGGCACGAGCAATGAGCAAGCGCTGTTTGTAGCCGCCCGAGAGGGCACGGACGTTGAAAGATGCGTATTTTACCAGCTCAAACTGCTGCAAGAGCGAAGACACGCGCTCGCGCAGGATATCTTCTGGCACGAGGTAGTAACGGCCTGCGAAGAAAAGGTTCTCTTCTACAGTTAACTCATAATCCAAGTTGGGCCGCTGCGGGCAAAAGCCAAGCGCATGACGGTATTGGGCCAAATTTTGGTAGATCGATTGTCCTTTAAAAAGCACGTCACCCGAGGTAGGAGGGTTAAGTGTGACCAAAATTGACGACAACGTCGTTTTACCAGCGCCATTGACACCAAGCAGCGCCATGATTTCTCCCTGGTAAATATCCAGGTTGATGCCGTTGAGCGCGTGCACCGTCTTGGTCTTGCTATGAAAGACTTTGACCAGATCCTTGATTTGCAAAATGACGTTGCGTGGTGAGGTGGCAGTCATGAGTTATTTTTTCTTGGTAAACTGTTTTAGGCGTGATTTGGCGAACTTTTTTGCGGCGCGACGCAGGATGCCGAATTTGCGCAGGTGCGCCGCCATGTCGTCGATCATTTCAGATTCTTTGCGCGTCTTTTGTACGATGTCGTTTTGTGAAAGACGCATCCCTACAAAGTCGGTAGAAGGTTGCGTAACTTTCTCTGGCACTTCAGCAATTGCCAACTTCATGCCAAACGGATCTTTAACCACGAACGTCCTGTGGCCATCAATCATACGCGGTTCACTGACGACTTTGACCCCTTTTTTCTGACAACGCTCGAAATAACGGTCTAGTCCTTTTTTTACTTCCACGTAGAGGCCAGCACAGCGGCTAGCACAGCGCTTGATGAAGCTGAAATCAGCAAGCTCTTCTACCTGAGG
>RGUK01000651.1 GCA_010027825.1 bacterium | reverse complement strand
TGGATAGTTCTTTTTTTATTTCTTCATAAATTTCAGCTTTATAAGTTTCTGTGTAGGATTCACCGGTCTCAGCAGACCCCATGGGAACGCCCCTATTTTTTGACTCTTTTGCGTATAGAGCCAAGCACAAGGCCATAATGGCATCGTCGTGAAAGCCCTTGGTTGCCTCTGCACGTTTCGTTGCTGTGTTCCAAATAAATCCCTTTAGCTCTTTAACGAGCCTTCTCGATCTAATCGCCATGCTTTTGTTAACTAATCGTGTTTGAATCATTTCTAAAAACTTAGGTCGGTTACTATGTGTTGTTTTAATTCCTGGTTTTGGGTTTTTGTTAGTTCCCTGAGAAGATTCAAAAAGATTTTCATAAAAAAATTCATGTTGTAATTTTTCCAAAACACTCGTTCCATATCCGCCATTGTCTTCAACAACAATTTGAGCGTTGTTATAAAGTCTCCCCACCATTGCAACAACTTGAGCAAAGTTATAAGGTGGGCATAAGTTGGAATAAAATTCAGCAACTTGCTCGCAAGTAACGGCGTCTATAACTTGTATAACAGAGTTGTCATTGTCTTCTCCTAAACCGGCCGAGCAATCTATCCCCATTATGTAGTCTCTTCCTTCAATTGGCTCACGCCAAATATGAAAGGCCCCCCTGGTCCAAGAGTCCATATCGGTAATTCGCTGTTCACGAGCTTCTTCCAAATTGTTCCATTGAGGAAACAACATTCTTATCGGCTCTATTTGCTGGGTAACCAAATCTAAATCCACAATCACATCTGTCGGGATGTACGAATCTCCAGCACCAAGAAAGTCACGCATAACTTCTTGAAGCCATCCTTTTTCTCCGAGTTGCGCTCGTGTTGCCTTGACCCAGTTGGCGTCGTTGTATTCGGGGTGTTCCCAATAATCTAATTCGATTACATGAAAATCATTTTCTTTTTTCTTTGCTCCTTGAAAAATATCATAATACCAATTTCCCACGCCGTTAACCGTGGATATTGTGATACAATGTCCACCAGTGCTTATGGTGGGAAACATGGCTTTCCAGTGTTTCTCCATCTGAGGAATAAACGCTGCTTCGTCCAAAACAAGATATGTAATAGAGCGACCACGAGCAGCCTCTGGTGTGTAGAAAAATAATTTACAACCTGTTTCATTGAATAATTTTTGATGGTCATTATTCTTATCCATATCTGGTCTCATCCAAGATGGCAACTCTATGAGTCCACGTTTAACTATCTCACCTGCTGCAATAGCCTCACGATCAGATTTTGATAAAACCATTATTGTTTCATCTAATTTGAACATACATCGCCACATGC
>RGUK01000650.1 GCA_010027825.1 bacterium | reverse complement strand
AAACATTTGGCTCTTGGATGAAATATCCAAAAGCCAAATGAAAAACAAAAATGGCGATGAAGTAGAGATTAAAAAAGTAAAGATAAACGGCAACCAAGTACAAATTGTTTAAAAATTCTTTGATTCATTGAGGGCGGTGCGTCACTAAAACGTGAACAAAAGCATTAGGCTTACTCCCTAACCCACTATTTAGATGGTGCAAATCGGTCCCGAGGATTCCGGGGTGCATTTGTTAGCCGAGCGACCTGAGATCAAAGATTTTTTACTAGACAAGCAAAAAATTTTTTGTAGAATTTTTTAGTTAGTTTTTTAAACACCAGAAGGGAGTCTGTGATGAATTACTTATCAAAAGCTTGCCGGATGAATTGTGACACTTTTGAAAAAATTTTCTTGCCATCGTTTAAATCTTTTTGTTTCGAACAAGCAATCACAATAGCAAATCGTATTATGCAATCTCAATCTCATGAGAGCATAACGATGGAGACTATAAAAATCTACCAAAAAGAAAGAATTAATAATAAAAAATTAGATTTGACAACTTTTTTGAAAGAAAACAAAAAAGAAATTCAAATACAATTTATGATTGAAGAGTTAATTAAATCCAGTGCCAATCAAAACAAAAATTCTTACGCTTGTGTAGACGCTGGTATCGATGTTTTTATTTACAAAAACAAGATTTACGCAGTCCCACTCAGTTTATTTTTGGAAAAATACACAATCCCCAAAGAAACAGAAGATTTCTCTTATTCAGAGGATGTAGTTTCTGAAAATTGGGCCATTAGACGAGATGTTTGGCAAAATTTACACCAATCAGATAAGATGCGATTGGAGATAATAAACGCATCTAAAAAGATAGGGTTAAAAGAAATTGAATCCCATCTAAAAGAAACTTTTTCCCAAGAAAAAATACAAAATCCGGCGGCATAAATGTTTTTAAATCTATTGCACTTTTTGGGAATTTGCCCTTGTTCCCATTCTCATTTAGATCTTTTAGATCTTTTGGTAGCTTTTCCTTTTTTGTTTTTTGGGATCAAGTCGGTACTTGAAAATTGGATTTTTAAAAAATGAAACGCTTAATTTTTATATTGATTCTTTTTGTTTTCTTTGTTACTTTTTTGTTTTTCAAACAAAACAAAAAAGTACCACCTTTAAACACATTAGCAAAAACTACAGCCGAACAAGAAAACACAAAATACACATTGAGCAATCCAGAACTAACAATCACAACAGAGATGTACACCGCTGATGGCATGAATGTGGTTCAAGTTAAAACTTGCAAGTGTCAAGGTTGTCATTGGAAGTGTTCTGAATAAAGGAATT
>RGUK01000066.1 GCA_010027825.1 bacterium | reverse complement strand
TGGATAAAGAGACTTAGCAAAGTCTCTGTCTCCGGTTTTTGCAGGACCCCTATTGCCTGAAACAAAGCGGTCCTCACTGATTGCTTTTCCGGCTCGGTAAAAAGCCCGAACTATTTCGGGATGATTTCCAAGACCGGACTCGTTCAACAGCGTTCGCAGCTCGGGTGTACCAAAGGTGTCTAAGGCTTTCTTGGCGACGGCCAAGTTTTGATCGAGGGCTTCGCCCCCGAACTCCTTGTCAGCTTTGGTCGATTCGATCCACGCTGCATTTGCAGCTTTGGCGGCTTCGGCTTGTCTTGCTTCCCATTTTTGCATTAGCTTTACGCCAACGTCGAACACCTTTTGCGCGTTCTCTTGCTTTAGTCCAAGTTCCTTGGCAACGGTCTTAAATTCTGTCGCAGCTTCGGCGTCTAGTTTAACGCCTTCGGGAGCGGCAAAATCCTTCAGCTCTATGGGAGCTTCTTTGACCTCGGTTACCTTGGCCTCCGCTTGGGCTTGCGGTTCCTTGGTTTCAGCTTGTTGATTTGAGACTTCCTTAGTCTCTGTCGCCGGAGCTGCTTTCGCAGCTTCCGTCGTTGCAGCTACTTTAGTCGCCTCGGTTTGAGACGAGCCATCAGTGTTACTTGCGGCTTGCGTCATCAATGTCTGTGTCATTTCTATTTTCCTTTATCATAAGGGCGTAAGCCTCTGGACAAGCTTCGTGAATATCGGCTACCAACATGAGCCCTATATTTCGCATCCCTTCGTTAAAAAAAGTTGTAGAGTTTCCAGTGAACGAAGTTCTGTATATGCCAGCTCTGTCCAAAAGTCTCCACGCAAAGCGTCTTCCGCGCTTGTTGCCCATCACCCACTTAAGATCTTCTGCCTCTATTTTTTTCTTAATCGTCGAGGACTTTTTTAAATTTTCTCTGTGCTTTTTTTGTCCGCTTAAATCAAGCGGATCTAACATTTCCTGCATAGCAATAGATTATCATTTAACCGCCCGGAAAAAAGAATTTTTTTGTTCTTTTGTAGTGCGTTAGGTCATTGTCACTGTTATCAGAAAACCAATTATCTACAATTTTAATAAAGTTGTTTGGAAGCGCACATAATTGCCCGGTGCTAAGAATGATAATGTTGTGGGTTTTGTGTTGCTCTGGATCTTCGGAAAGGCCGCACCCTTCATAATTTATAGTAAATAAATAATGCCCTGGGCCAATTTTAGTTTGAACTTTAGAGTGTTTAATTAAGTCGTAGGTTAAAATCGATACTGGGCCCTCAAGACAGGAAAACGGTTGAAGCACATCTGTCGTTGTTTTTTTTGATATATCAACGCAAGAAAATCTATCGCAAAAAATAGCCTCTATCGGAAGCCCAGACCACACAGCCCCGCCGCTTAAATAAACCGTAAATTTAATAATTGAGCCGGGTCTGCAATCCGCGGCCAGAAGGTATGCTTCGGTAGTTCCAGGCTTTTGAAAGTCTGTTAGGTGTTCATTTAAAACAACAACCTTTATCGACGGTAGGCTTATCATTTTTTTTGGCTGAGGCGAAAGGTCTCGAACCTTTATATTCCGAGTTAACAGCTCGGGGCTTTACCAATTAAGCTACGCCTCAATAGCAAGGGGCCGAAAGGACAGGAGCGCCTAACAGCCCCCCCATACACTAAAAGTAGCTTATATTGTTTGTGTTAAAATTCAAAACCATTACACATAAAAACCCCCTTGTTTTTATTGTAGCAACGGTTTTTATAAATAGCCCCTATTTATCGCAACAAGATCAAGTTTGTTTGCTGATGCGTCATACTCGAATAAAAGCCTGTCCATGAGATCTGGATCAAAGCTTAAGTTGGGTTTTGGAAGATCGGTAGAAAATCTATACATGGTGTCGAAAGAAATGAGCCTTCCCCCAAGAGAGTCCTGCTTGATATGAATAGCTATCATTTGTCCATCAACAAGGTTTGTTGGGTTTGAAAGCGTTCTGTCTCCCGCAATGGTAACCCTAAAAATATCTGCCAAGGAAGCGTCTATTGAAATTGATGCCGCATCAACTAAAGACGCTATTCTCTTTGTAATAGACTTGTTGCTTAGTGTCTCCGTCCCGCTGGTTGTTGCAATGGTTCCAGAGGAAGGAAAGGTGACAGAGGACATGTCTGCGCCACAGCCCCCTCGAGATTTTGCAAGCTGTGCTTCGCTTGATATTATCCCTGACGCATTGTTAATTAAAACATGATCAAATAAGCCAGATGCAATCTTTGACCTTTCGATGTCTGCCGAAGCGCTTATGTGATTGTTTAAAATTGATGAGTTTATAATTTTTGAAGAGCTAATTGAGTTAGCAGATATTTTTTCTTCTGTGACCGCCCCGTTGCTGATTAGGCTATTTACGATTGCCCCTGCGGCTATTTTTTGTGTCGTTACCGATAGGTCGACTATCTTTGCGGTTGTAACGCTTAAAGAGGCAAGCTTTATAGAGGTGACCGACAGATCATCAAGCTTTGCGGTAGTGACGGAACCGTTCGAAAGCTTTGCTGTGATCACAGAGCCGTCGGCAATTTTTGCGGTTGTAATCCCAGCGTCGGAGATTTTTGCGGTAGTCACCGCCGCATCAGCAATCTTTGGCGTCGTTACCGAACCGTCCAATATCTTTGAACTCACAATAGCGCCGTCCGAGATTTTAAACTGCGAAATGACTCCGTCAGGCAGCTTTGATTGAATCACAGCATTGTCGGCAAGTTTTGCTGAGGTGATAGATCCGTCCGAAACTGTGACAGAAGAAAAAGCGCCCGAGGCTAGTTTTGCAAACGTAATTGTGCCGTCGGCTATTTTGTCGGCTGTAATGCTTGAATTTTGAAGCTTGGCTGCGGTAACCGACGAATCTGCGATTTTTGAGCTAGTCACAGATCCGGGAGAGATTTTTGATTCAGTAACAGCTAAATCAATTAACATTTCATTTGTAACTTTGGTTAGCATATATCCTCAAAAAATATAAAAACTAAAACCCAAAGAAGTATCTAGTTGTGTTGGTTGTGACATCCGGGAACAGGGTTAAAAACGGCTGCCCGTCCAAGAAACAATCTTGTGGCGTTGAGTTGTTAGTGTTTTGCAGATCAGTACATGGCTGACCGTCGATAAAAACTGTATAGTCTTTTGTTTCGTTGGTTGCGGCCATATTATGTCACCGTAATTGAATCAATGTTTATAAAGCCAAGGCTTTGACTTCTGTTTACTGCGGCCCTGATATTTATGCTTGCTTCGATTACCGTGTCGTCAGTAACCGATGGAGTTGTCCAGCTTAAAGTGTTCCAACTTGTCGTTGAGTTTTTTTCTCCTCGCAAATACACATAATACTTGTTTGCAAGGTATTTATTCATGTCTGCGGTTTCGGTTGCGGTCATCACTTTGTCCACAACAATAAACTCCATAATATCAACCGAAGCAGAATGGTTAACCATGGTTGCTGATTGTGAGTAAGTTGATTCTTTTCCCACACCAAGGCAAAAGTTTGTTGGTGTTATATTTACGGTCGCTACAGTGTCGGAATTTAACTGGCTGTTATATCTAACCCCGTTAATGTATCCCCTTCGATAGCTTGACCCATTGTTATTTTGTAACGAAAATAGTTGAATCATGCCCGGAACCGCATGATAGTCTGGCGCTTCTGTATTTGTTGTTGCGGTGTCAGTGTCAAGTACATGGCTAACAAGCATTGACGGGTTGCCAGAGTATTGCGCCGCCGCCCATCCAGACATTCGAGAAGAAGCGCCATTAAACGAATAGAATTGTCCGTAGGTTGATGCATTTGTTTGATCTAACCCATACTTAAAAGCAGCCACCATAAAAATTGTTACGTTTGATGTGTTGCCGGACAAAATGTTTCCAGAAGAAACAAGCCGTTGATCAACTTCCCTGGTTAAGCTCACGGCAGAAAAACCATTGTGATTTGAGTCAATCGTAAAGATTGGTTTTTTTGTGTCGGTTGATTGCGTTAAGTGATTGTTGTTGCCGGACAAGTCGTTCCACTGACTAATAGTTTTTGTTGTTGAGTTGTAGGTGATGTTTGCTGCGTCTGCCACAAGCCATAGTCGCAAATTTGTAGAGCCAAGACTTGCCGGAGTCCACCCAGAAGTAGATACGTCCCCGTTAATAGCGGTTGCGCTTGCGAAAGTTTCAACATCAGAATTAAAGCTAGAACCAAGCGCCCTGTTTGCCTTGATAAACAGACTTGGAATCCTTCCGTTAAATGCATTGGAACCCGTAGCCCCAGGCTCGCTCATTTTTACTTTTGCAGAAATTGTGACTGATTGGTTTTTCTTTACTGGTATGCGAAGCGGATTAAATTTTGCGCCAGGCCCCGGAAGATTTGAATAGACTTTGAGAGATCTTGGGGACGAATCGACCACCGATGAGTCAGAAAACGACATATAACCATGGGTATAATATCTGTGATCGCCTTCTACCTGATTAAATCTTTGAAAAGATAAAGATGACGAATAATATATTAATGGGTTTGAAGCTGTAACCATGGTTGCCGTTGTTGGAAAAGCATTCCCCCAACTTGAGCAAGAAAAATTGTTAAAAACCAATTTTATATTGTGATTGCCAAAATATAAGGGGGCCGCACTGGAAGGATTGGTGTTTGTGCTACCACCATTTACAACCCAATAACACGGGTTGCTTAGGAAGAATATTCTTTGTGCGCCGCCACTAGCTGTAGTATTAAAAGTACAATTATTAAAAACAACAGGGTAAACACAGCCTCCATTGGTTGCGACGCTGTTTGAAACGCAAGAAGTGTAGGTCATGTCAGGGTTTCTTTTTATAAAAGAACAATCCTTAAACTCAATATTTTCCCACAAAACGCCTATCTCTTGACTATAAAACGTACAGGTTTCTATTATTAACTTTCTGCTTCCATCCCCAGATTGCGAGTTATTCCAACTGGCGTCATTTACCTGCGATCCAACAACTCTGCTTGTGCCGGAAGATATGCCAAAGCTACAACCCTTGAGGACAACAGTGTCATCGCCACCCAAAAAAGAATTTCCACCCAACTTAGATACATAAAAGCCAAGGGCATTGCTGTTTGCAATGCAGTTTTCAAACAAAACATTCCAATCTTCAGTGCCATTTGAGGTTGCATTGCCCATGCTGTTAAAGTTTGATAAATTGTTCGCAATAGAAATACAATTTTTTACTAAGTTGCCGCGTCTGTTTGTTATTACTTGTGGTGTTAAGCAACACAATCCTCAACCGTCATGTTGCGGCAGCCCCTCAAAACTATTCCGGTTCCGGCTCCGGTGGCGTCAACAGTTCTTGATCTCCCTTCTCTTACAACGCAATTTTTTACAAGGCTGGCCGTAACCCCATCGCCGTTTCTTAGGTAAAGCCCGTCACAAAAATACATTTCCACTCCGACCATGTTGATTTGATCGGTGTTAATTGTAAGTGCGCAGGTATTTGCGGCAGACGCACCCTTAATAACAATATTTCTTGTTAAGTTTGCCACCCAAGGCAAATAAGTGTCGTGAGCGTACCAGTTTCCCGATTGAGAAGTTCCTGAATTGTTTGTTGATGTCGTCCATTGTAAATTTGTTGACGATGCCCCGGCCCAATTTGAAGAATCTGCGGTTAATGTCACTATATCGTAATTTGACCAAAACCCGTTTGAATTGTAGGTGGTGTCGTAAGCGCCAAAAACAACTTTGTCTCCGTTTTTCCAGCCTGGATCTACGTTGCTGCTTGTAGACGTTGAAACGCTTGCGGTTGTAGCTCCGGCAATAGTGTTTGTCCTTAAATAGCCGTAATGCGTTTTGGTTGGCCCGTTCATTGTAAGTGTTGATTTTCTAGCACAATGAAGAGTACAACCACCGCCGGACGCAGAAACAAAGTCTATTGTGGCTGTTGAAGTCGATGGAATTGGATTTGCGCTTGTTCCAATTTGTAATTGCCCAAGAGTTCCAACCCTAATGTCGCCACTTGTTTTGAAGTAGTAGTTTGTAGAGGCGGCATTATTCCAATTCCATTGACCGTAAGCACCAACGTCAACCCTGCCGTAAGTTGTGCTTAAGTCTGTAGAATTGTGGTTTACAGTATTTGTTGACCAAGCCCCTGATCCCGTTATCTCTCCACAAATAAACAGTCTATCTGTTGCCGCCGGAGTTCCGGTGCTTGTGGTTCTTAAATATCTAAGCCAGTTTGTTCCGGCGCTTACGCCAACCGAAACCGCTCCGGTAGAATTGCTTTTTATTATGTCGACAGTGTAAGCGGTAGCAGACAAAAGCGTGACCGAAGAAGCAAACTTAAAGAAAACCCAAGATCCCCCTATTTTGTCGGTAATCTCGCCATATTCGCCGCCGCTTCCTTGTTGTTGCATGGTTTGTTTGGCAAGGTCTACCACGTCCACGGTAACGGTGGTTCCGGTTACAGCAGATCCGGCTTGACCAAGCCTAACAGAAAAAGTACCAAAATTTGCATTTGCTCTTTGATACGCTAAACCAACCAATGATGTTGATGCTATAAAAACACCAATTCCGTCAATGGTTATTGCGCCCGGAGTAAAAGACGAAGAGGCCACCCACGATGTTGTTGCCGCAGAATAACTTGAAGAAGATCCTTCTGTTACGTTTGAGGAGAGAGCGGTAACAGAATCTCCGTTAATAACCGCCCAGGTGTCGGAAACAATCAAATTTGTCGTCAGCACTTCGGTAGATGAATAATAGTCTATCAAGTTTGTTTGCGCCTGTCGAAAGCGTAGGCGATACGACATCGGCTGAAAAGCGGTATTTTGTGTCAAAGGCAAGCGTTCTGCCTCCGCTTCCGTCCTGCTTAATTTCAAAATGTAGCATTTGACCGTCAGTAGCACCGCTTGGATTTCCTAAAGTGCGATTGCCGCCAAGAGTCACCCTAAAAATGTTTCCTGATGCAGCGTTAACGCTAATTGTTGCCGCGTCAGTAAGCGTCACCGTAGTTTGAGCTAGTGGACTAGGAGCGGGGGCACTTCCCCATGTGGGAGCGCCGCTTGTCCATTTCAAAACTTGATTCTCTGTTCCCGTATTGCTCAGGTTATTGAGGCTTGCGTTAGCCTTAAGCTTTAGTTCCTCAAATACAGCTTCCGATGAGGGAACCGACGCCGTAGCATTATCAACAATGGTTTGGGAAGGTGGTTTGTAAGCCATTTTATCTTTCCTTAAAAATTCTAGGGAGAGAGAATCCTCTCCCCCTAGAACATTATTTTAGCAAATTAACCAGTCGCTTCCATCCCACATAAC
>RGUK01000649.1 GCA_010027825.1 bacterium | reverse complement strand
TTGACTTTTACGACTATTTGCAGGACAATACCTGATCGAAAGGTGAATTTTATATTATGAAAACAACAACTAAACTAACTCTCAGCAAGCCCACTCTTCAGATTCTGAAGAACTTCTCAACGATCAACAGCAATCTGTTGATCCGTCCCGGAAACAAGCTTGCTACAATGTCTTCATACAAGAATATCGTGGCCGAAGCCACGGTAGAGGAGACATTTGACCAGGAATTCGGCATCTGGGATCTATCCCAGTTCCTCGGTATTCTATCGCTATTTGAAAACCCAGAACTAGAGTTCCACGATAAGTATCTTGAAATTTCGAACGATACCGGATCTTCGGTCAAGTACTTTTACTGTGAGCCAAAGCTGATTACCAGCAATCCGCCAAAGGCTCTTACGATGCCATCCGTGGTCCTAGAGTTCAGCCTTTCGGACAAGAAGCTGAACGAGCTTCAGAAGGCTTCTGGAGTCCTTCAGGTGGCTGATATGTCGATCTATGCTGAGGACGGGGAGGTGTTTGCCAAGGTCTGTGATGTCAAGGACAGCACCACAAATACCTACTCAATCAGCCTCGGAAGCACCGAAGACTGCCTTGATGCCGATTTTGATGATGATTTTGAGTTCCGTCTAAAGATGGAAAATCTCAAGATGATCCCCGGCTCTTACGATGTCCAAATCGGAAGCAAGGTTATCAGCAAGTTTACTTCAAAGAATCTAAATCTCACCTATTGGATCGCCCTAGAATCTAGCAGTAACAGCGGGAGCTAATCATGACAACTGACCAGTACCTGTGGGTCGAGAAGTATCGACCCCAGACGCTATCCGATTGTGTTCTTCCAAAGGAACTAAAAGCCACCTTTAGCGAAATGGTAAAGGGCGGTGAATTGCAGAACATGATGTTTGTTGGTAAGCCTGGATGCGGTAAGACTACCGTTGCCAAGGCCCTCTGCAATGATCTTGGGTGTGATTACATTCTCATTAACTGCTCAGAGGATGGGACTATCGATACTCTGCGAACAAAGATTCGTGGCTTTGCTAGCACAGTATCATTGACCGATGCTAAGAAGGTAGTGATTCTGGACGAGTTCGATTACTCCAATGCTCAGAGTATTCAGCCTGCTCTGCGAGGGGCCATTGAGGAATTTGCAGCCAACTGCCGATTCATCATGACCTGTAACTGGAAGTATCGAATCATTGAACCTCTTCACTCTCGCTGCACAGAGATCAACTTCAATATTCAAACAGGAGAAAACTCCACGCTTGGTCTTGAAATGTATAAGCGAGCTTGCAAAATTCTAACTGCTGAAAATATTGAATACAA
>RGUK01000648.1 GCA_010027825.1 bacterium | reverse complement strand
ACTTTAAAAATCGGATTAATGGTTTACAAAACAGCATTCGTGAGCTTGATGACAAGATCAAAACGCAGCAAAAGCGCGTTAATGATTTAACCAATAAGTTTGCTGACGAATCCAAATGAACCCAATAAACTCCGTTTTGTCCGCTCGTACCGGCATCTATGCCGTCGATACCCTTCAACGGATCGACGGTTACGCTGATACGATTGATCGGCGAACGGAAAGAGTTTGGCGCGAGATATTGCGACTTCTTGCCGCCGATCCCATGCCGACATCGTTTCAATTTCAACTCGCAAGCCTTCTTCATTGCGCGACACGGTGCGCCGGGCTCGATTGCGGGCGGCACAATCACTCACCAGCGCGTTGCCGATTGAATACTTAACGCTTGCGTTACAGGGCCGGAAAATTGACGCAAATCAACGGCAACGGGTGACGGAAGGGCGCAGGGCAACGCGAGCGGAAAGAGCACGAATTGAGGCGCAATTGCTGCCGGTTGAATCGCAGGAGGAGATAGACCGGATTGTCTACGCTCCATCCGGTCAAACGACATGGCAGCAACGAATGCAGGCACAAACCGGGCTGGCGTCTCCGGCGTCCGTTGCCGCGGTGATTGCAACATCCAGAGCGCAGGGTGAAACCGCTGGACAGATGGCGCAACGATTGCTTCCAATCGTGCAGGGAAATCGTGTATCTGCCCGTCGCATTGCCCGCACAGAATCGGCGCGATGTTCCACCGAATCATCCATGCAGACCTATGAAAATATGGGTGATCTAGTTATCGGCTATCAAATTAACGCAACCATGGATTGGCGGGTCCGTCCGCATCATGCGGCGCGAAATGGCACCATCTACTACCGCACTCCTAGGCCGGGCCAAGAATCAATGCTCCACATGCCTCGCCCGCCAATTGAGGAAGACGGCACGGTAGCGTATAATTGCCGATGTTACCTATCGCCAGTATTAACGCCGGCCGACCATATCGAGAACAATCCTGATCTCAAGGCATTGTTCACGGACCAACGAAACGACATCATTCCCGACCCGCAGACCTACGAACAATGGTTTGCCCAGGCATCGGATCGGGAACGACGATGGGCGGTAGGAACAAGACGACTAAGGGCCGCTGAAAGACGGTTGGAGCCCGGTGAATCGCTGACATGGGCTAGCATGATCAACCCTAGGACCGGCCAGCTATTGCCCACGGAAACGATTATCAGGGAAACACCACGGCGAAGGGAAACGCGTATCGCAGTGGTTTCCGACATCATTGCCGAACGGTCGGAACTTCATCGGCAAATAACAAAATTTGGCTATCTTGCGCCC
>RGUK01000647.1 GCA_010027825.1 bacterium | reverse complement strand
TCTTAGGCTTTCTGCCCTTGGTTTCCTAGTTTTAATTCTGCGTTTCCTACAAAGTCCATCTTTTGCTTGTGTAAGTTGTTGATGGGATTCATTTGTCGCACAATAAGTAGTGTCCTTATCTTTGCTTTGCAATGTATTTACATGACTATTATCTAATGCCTTAACTTCTTTCGCCTCAATCACTTGCGCTTTCTTTTCCGCTCTTCGAGATGCCAAGCCAGCGAGGAGGGCGGCGAATGAGCCGTTCACGCCATGAGTGACGGAAGTATCTACGGATAAACGACTTGAAGGGGCCGCATAACCGCAAGTCCTTTCCAAAATCCATGCTTTAGCCTGCCAACTCTTTTCACCAGCATCATATACGGATTTTAGCAGAGACATTTCGTAACTTTTTCGTGCTGTCTCGACTTTCTGGCCAAAACTAGGCTTCCTCTGAATCCATGTTCTAATTGTCGAAGGATTCACGCCTACCAATGCACCGGCTTTCTCGATGGTAAAACCATTGCCGCAAGCCTCTAAAATTTTCTGCTCTATTTCGGGAGAAAATGCCAGTTTCCCATTCCTCGATTTTTCGGGCAATTTGTCGGGCGGGGGTTCCACTCGCACAAACTACCACAAAAGATTCCCAAAAATAATATTTGACACAACCAACCCGCTTGGACTAGGCTACATTTACCAAGGCAAACCGCTAGGCGAGCCAAGGCAAACCAAAAGAAAAGAAAGAGGACAATATGACAATGCGAACCAAAACATGGAAGATAGGCGAATATTGTGCCGGTGGAGTCATCCGCGCCAAGAGTTGCGGCGAATTGGTTAAGATTGAGATCCGCGACTACTTCACGGATGAATTGTTGAATGACGGCGCGTTTGGGCGAATCCATGAGAACGCATTATTATGCCGACAAGGTTTTGCAATGGATTAAGCAAAAAGTTTGGGGGTTGGCATGAATAGGTTGAAATTCAATCGCGGCAACGCGAAACTAGGAAAAAACATTTACACGTTCAGTTTGCCCGCTGGTCATTCCTGCCCATTCGCAAAAGAATGCTTATCTAAAGCGGGAAGGAATGGCGAAGGAATCCAAGACGGAAAGCATACCCGCTTTAGGTGTTTCGCGGCATCATCCGAAGCTCAATATGAAGTAGTGAGAACACAAAGATGGCAAAACTTTGAACTTCTTAAAGGTTTGAGTATTGACGCGATGGCAAACTTAATCGATGCCAGTTTACCCGCAAAAGCAAAAATCATCCGCATCCATGTTTCGGGAGACTTTTTCTCTCAAAATTATTTCGATGCATGGTTAAAGGTTTGCGAAAGATATCC
>RGUK01000646.1 GCA_010027825.1 bacterium | reverse complement strand
CTGCTACGGTTACCGGCCTCACTCCCCAAACAGCTTACATTTTCCAAGTGGCAGCAGTGAATGCTGCCGGGCAGGGAAGCTATAGCGCAAGTTCCACCTCGGTCACGCCTTACACGACTCCGGGAGCTCCGTCGGGTGTTTCTGCCGCTTCGGGAAATACCCAAGTGTTACTCAGCTGGACTGCTCCAACGGATAATGGCGGAGCGCTGATTACGGATTATTCGATTCAATACAAAAGTGGCAGTGGAGCCTGGATCACTTTCTCAGAGGGAGTGAGCACAAGCACAAGTGCGGTCGTCACAGGCCTTGTAAATGGCACTGAGTACACTTTTCAAGTAGCAGCCATCAATGCAGCAGGGACGGGAAGCTACAGCACGAGCTCTCTTGGCGTCACTCCTGCTACGACTCCCGATGCCCCGACCGGACTCACAGGCACTCCTCGAAGTTCTCAAGTCGTTCTCGCTTGGACCGCGCCAGACAATGGCGGCAGCGCCATTACGGATTATGTGGTTCAGTACCAGCTTGCGAGCGGTGGGTCGTGGACGACATTTGCTGACGGCACTTCCACCAACACCAGTGCCACAGTCACTGGACTGACAAATGGTACGGCTTACCTTTTTCAAGTCGCTGCAGTGAATGCAGTCGGGCAGGGGAGTTTCAGTCAACAAAGCAGCTCTGTGACTCCGCAAACTACTTTTGTATCGACGTGGAAAACAGATAACACGAGTTCAGGGAGTTCCACTTCCAGCCAAGTCAAACTGCCTTTGGAAAGTACTGGCACTTACAATTTCTCAGTTGATTGGGGCGATGGCACATCCAATACCATCACCACTTGGAATGATGCCAACACCACTCACACTTATGCTTCAGCTGGTACTTACACGGTCACTATCTATGGAACCATTACGGGATTCAGATTCAACAATGGCGGGGACAAACTCAAAATCACAAATATCTCCAGCTTCGGACCCCTAAGACTTGGCAACAACGGGAGTTACTTTTATGGGGCAAGCAATCTCACTATTACGGCAACAGACGCACTGGATTTAACGGGGACAACAAACCTGTACGCAGCTTTTGCAGCTTGTACGTCGCTTACCACCGCACCCAGTATGGCAAGTTGGGATACCAGCGGCGTTACCAATATGGCCAGTCTGTTTTCTCAGGCTGCTGCTTTTAATCAGAATATTGGAACTTGGAATACGGCGAATGTTACAGATATGAGCCAGATGTTTTACGTAGCTAATGCATTCAATCAGGATATCGGCAGTTGGAATACGGCGAATGTCACAAAAATGACTTGGATGTTTAATCAAGCTCG
>RGUK01000645.1 GCA_010027825.1 bacterium | reverse complement strand
ACAGTGTTGCAGGTTTGGGTGACGAACTGGTTGTGGTGACACAGCAGGAGTACGGCAAGGTACGGCTGCAAAAGCCGGTTGAGCAGTCTTCAGCTACCCCTCCAGTTGCTGCTCCTCTCGTCTCTATCGCTGCGCAAGCACAAGCTGCAGCGGCTAAGAAAAAAGCGATTAACCTCATTGTCAAAACAGATACGCGTGGCTCAAAAGAGGCCGTGATGGGGTCCATTGACAAGGTGGTTAAGGCAAACAAAGATATTAAGTGTCCAATTACCATCATCAACAGTGGGATTGGCGATATCACCGAGAGTGATATTGAGCTTGCTGAAAGCACCGATGCGATCATCGTCGGCTTGCACGTTAAAATAGAAAAAAACGCCCAAGCGCTGGCAAAAGATGTTGGTGTTGATATACAGCTCTACGGCATTATTTACGAGCTTATCGATTACTTGACCAAGCTTCTTCAGTCTAAAAAAGAGGCGGTTTACGTGTGGAATAAAGTTGGTGAAGCAAACGTGCTCAAGGTGTTTGATATCAAGGGCATCGGTGTTATTGCTGGCTGTTACATGCGTGATGGCGTGCTTGCTCGTGGCAACAAAGTTGAGTGTTTGCGCGGCAACAAGAAGGTTGGCGAAGGCAAGGTTTCCTCCTTGCAGCGCGATCGCAAGCCGGTCAAGGAAGTGCATGCTGGCTATGAGTGTGGCTTCACCGTTGACGGCTTCAACGAGTGGCAAGAAGGCGATGTGGTTGCCTGCTATGCTGAGTCGCGCGTGGAGTAGCGTTGTCTGCCAAAGATAAGAAATTAAGCAAGGGCCCCTTGGGGGCCCTTTTTTTTATGGTGCTTATTCCGCTGAGCTATGTGTACCGTCTCTTTTTCTTTTGCAATCAATGGTGGCGACGCTGCCGAGGCGGCAAAGCTGTCTATCCATTCAAAATTGTTAGTGTTGGTAATATCAGCGTGGGGGGCACCGGCAAATCAGTGGTAGTGCCCTGGTTGGTGCGTCTACTGGGTGAAGAGCGCTGTGCGGTGGTACTGCGGGGGTATGGCGGCAGCAACGAGCGCACTGGTAAGTCAATACTCGTTTCCGATGGGCAGTACCTGCTGAGTACGCCAGCGATTGCAGGCGATGAAGCAGTAATGCACGTGCTGAACCTACGCTGTCCCGTAGTGGTGGGCGCTAATCGTGCGCGCTCATGCGACTTACTCGTAAGTGCGGGATTTACGGGCGTTTGGTGGGTTGTGCTCGATGATGCGTACCAGCACCATAGCGTCAAAAAAGATAAAGAAATTCTTCTGCTTGATGGCCGTAAGCCGTTTGATAAC
>RGUK01000644.1 GCA_010027825.1 bacterium | reverse complement strand
AATGCCCGAAAACGGCCCTAAATCGCCGCTGAAATGGCCAAAAATAAAGGCCCAAGCCCTTTAGGTAGGCTTTGAGTATGTTTTTATCTAAAATGTTAAAGATGCGCCGGAGATTGTAGGCCGTAAATATCATTCCCACATCGGAAGAGGCGTGTTTGATGCTCCTTTTTGTCATGATGTAGTAAAAATCCCACTGCCGTTTTATCACGCCAAAAGGATGCTCTACAATGGCTTGGCGCTTTCGATATAAGTCCGGCTTTTCTTGCAAACGAGGTTACCACACCGGAACAGAGTTTGATTATGCCCACAATCAGGGCGTAGAGGTGTTGGTTGCCTTCCCTGAAGTCGCATCACATGCCCCCGACCACGCTTTTGATGTTGAGCATTTTGAGTACAGCAAAGAAACCGATGAATACACCTGCCCGGCAGGAAAAAAATTAACCACGAATGGAAATTGGTACAACAAGGCCAGCGGCAAAACCATAAACCGGGTAAAGCATTACAAAACCACGGCTTGCCTAAATTGCCCATTGTTTTCACGCCTACCTAAAGGGCTTGAGCCTTTATTTTTGGCCATTTCAGCGGCGATTTAGGGCCGTTTTCGGGCATTTCGGTTTTCTTGGTTGGGAGCCGGGATTTTTGTGCACCTTTTCTGTGGTATACTTAAATGTCAAAAAATGGGGTAATTTTAAGAGGAATATTTATTTGAAAGGCAGTTTTTAGACGAACTGACGTTGTGCAACAGCATAAAAAAGAACTGCGAAAAAGCATTTGTTTCCTAAATAAGAAACATTTATCTTTGTTAAAAGATTTGAATGGACGAACAAAAGTTCCAAGTTAAGATTTTAGAGGAGGCAAAAGAATTTTTTGACAGCATTGACGAAAAAAGCCGGGAGAAAATTATTTACAACATTTGGAAATCTCAAAGAACGAATGACAAAGAGCTTTTTAAAAAATTGCAGGACGAAATTTGGGAATTTAGGACTAAATACAACAAAACTTACTTTAGACTTTTTGCTTTTTGGGACAAGACGGATAAAAAAGATACAATTGTAGTCTCAACCCACGGAATAATTAAAAAGGAAGAAAAAATACCGAAAAAGGAAATTGAAAAAGCAGAACGAATAAGACAACAGTATTTTAACGAAAAAAATAAAGGGAAATGAAAACATATAGTTTAGAAGAGCTGACCGACAATTATATCGGAAAAAAGGGAACTAAAAAGCGAGACGAATTTGACAACGAACTTCGACTTGACTTACTTGGATATGAAATTAAAAAAGCACGAAAAGAAAGAAAGCTAACACAAGAACAGCTTGGTGAACTT
>RGUK01000643.1 GCA_010027825.1 bacterium | reverse complement strand
GGTGTGGGCGTGCCGGAAAGCAATATCAGGTTCTTGTGTCCGACCAACCGCCGGACCATCCTTGCCCTTTCCGAGGGCTGTGGGAAGGCTCCAAGGCTGTGGGCCTCGTCGCATATGATCAGGTCGAAGGCATCTTCCTGAGCCTTGGTGATCTTGTGTAGTGATTCATAATTGACGATGTCTAGCTGATATGGGTATTCCGCCGCCTCATAGTCGCGCTCAATGCTGAACATTGCCTTGACTCTAGTACAGAATAGCACATTAGTTGCCCCGACATTGTACGCAATCTGAAGGGCTGTCAAGGTTTTGCCTGTCCGCACCTCCATGGCAAGGTAAAGGATGCCATGCCGACGCAGGATGTCAACCCCGCGCCTGGCAATGTCAACCTGATACGGACGCAGTTCAACCGGCATGATCGGTCTTTTTCTCGGTTTCTACCATCCATTCGCTGAACGTTAGCTTGGTATCAGCATCCCTGTACATCTCGTAAAGATTGCGGAAAGAGTACCACACCCGATTGCCTTCCTGCATCTTTGTGAACATGGCAGCAGGTAAGTCGTGGCTGTACTCAAGCCAATCGTACACCATCTGCAAATCACGGTGCAATGGCTCTTTCTTGTCCGGGTCATTCTTGAAATAATACCCCATGATAAATGTCAGAATACCCATTGCATTGGAATGCACCACGGTGGTCTTGTTCATGTGGGCATACCGCGTCTCAGATAGTGCAGTGCGCAGATCGCCTGCGTCGTTGACCAGCTTTGTGATTACGTCGCTCATTGGTGTGTGATTTAT
The DNA here is from genome assembly GCA_010027825.1 of bacterium. The sequence goes on along the minus strand of RGUK01000643.1, from coordinate 539 downwards.
TAATTTACTTCAATGCTTTGCAAGTACTCGGGCCATGACATATCCGGTTGCTGTTCTTCATAGATCGAATAGGCGCCAAAGAACATGAACCAAAAGGCTTCCGCATCCTCATCCCTGTAGTACGTCATGATGCGCTCCCGTGGCATCGCCTTCATGTACAGTTCAAAGGCTTCATTGAGGGTAATGCTTTTTTTCCCCTTGTATGTCCAAAGGATTACCTTGTTCCTGGTTATTTCCTTGTTAGCCCAACCCAGACGAATCTGTGTTGCTTCGAGTAGCTGCTGCGTGATAGATTTGATTTGTTCCATTTTCAGAACTTTTGGTGTGCAAGTTTATACGTTGCCTGTTTCGGCCGGCTGCCCTGGTTCTGTGCGGTCCACAGGGCCTTGGTATGCACGAACAGGTTAAGGTCCTGCACCGTGTCGTCTTTGCGCAGTAGGTGCCATCCTTCGCCCTGTACGTCTCCTACCTTTCCGTTTGTCTTGGTCTTTGCGTTCAGCCACAGGATGGCCACCTGATCGACAAAAATGCCCGCCTCC
>RGUK01000642.1 GCA_010027825.1 bacterium | reverse complement strand
GACTCCTACTACCTAATCGACGGCAATCACCGGCAGGCGGCAGCTCAGGCAACTGGCAAAAAACAAATTAGAGCATATCTTTTACAGGATGTCAAGCCCCCTCCACCCAGCATTAGGGAAAAGAAGCTCAAGAAGTCGGAATTGGTCCAATCCAGAATTAAGCCAATGAATCGCCATCTGCCTTTTTTGATGCATTTGGATTTTCATCCCCATGACAATGAGGTATGGGTTGAGAGCAATTCTCTGGTCAAGGCCCAAACTCTTAAAAGCTTTGAGAAGCTTATTAAGGGCAAAAAGGACGGCCTCAAAATGTATGGCCCGACCCCCACCCCAGAACAGAAGGCGCACGTTGACTGGAGCTACAAGAACCTGCCAAACGAAAACTGGGCAACTTGGAGCATCAGGAACCACAAACAGAATCCAGACTACATAAGCTAAAGGGTAGACTTGCGGAAAAACCTGAAACTGCCCAAAAAATAATGGATGTGGGCGATGGTTTTGAGTGGTGGGATTTGGGCAAAAGCAAATGCTCTTCTGAAGGCAAAGCAATGGAGCACTGCGGTAATGATAGTCAATACGCAGAAGAGGGCGATAACATCCTTTCACTTAGAAAAAAGCATGTTATTGGGACGAACTTTATGATGAAGTAAAAAAAGAAAATCCGAAAATTTCATTATATCGAGCCGACGACAAAGAAGTGCCCGATAGCGGTTTGTTAAATCTTTATGCTAAACAGCACCCATCTGAATCAATACATGACCGATTCAGACAGGCTTTTTTGGCTAGGCTAACCGAACTTGACAATTTAAGGCATCCCCAATTAGCCAGAAACCTCAGAAACAATAAAGGCGCAGCAATAGGGCTCGCCAATGATTCGGATTTACCAACAAAAATACAGCCAGTTTTAGCGTCGCTGGACAATAGAGAAATCAATGAAGCCCTTGCACAAAGGGATTACTTGGAACCTGAATTACAGGAAAATTTCGCCAAACGCCAGCCCCCTCCGGAATCGCCCCGATCAGCCCACGCCAAGCGCCGCCAGCTGGGTGCAAATGCGCCGCGCCAGCTTGCCGTAGCCCAGCGCGTTCGGATGCACCTCGTTGGCCCAGTCCGCGCTGTCCCCCGTGGTGCCGGGAAGCGCCGGCACGGTCGTGCCGCGGGTGTCGACCACGTAGATCCGCTTCGCCGGGTCGTGAAAATCGCTGATGGCCTGGATCACCCGGTTGGCCACGCGCTTGATGATCTCGTAGCGCAACGGCTCCGGAGCACCCACCGCAACCAGGGGTTCGTGAAGCCAGGTGCCGACTGCCGGCATGCCCATCACCTCGGCCCTG
>RGUK01000641.1 GCA_010027825.1 bacterium | reverse complement strand
CCCCACGCGCCCATTCATAGTTTGTAAAAGTATACGTTGAATGAATAAAAGTAGGCGTCGTGCGGCCGTCAAGAATTGCCTCAACTTCCGTTGAAGTAAAAGACAAAGCGCCTAAAAGAAGTGCCAGAAACCGCTTCATAATTATCGCCCTGCATTGCTGTTTTTGTTCACAAAAATTACGTTGTCGAAACGTAAGCTGCTGTAAGGGTAAACATCCACAAAGGCATCGTAGTCATGGGTAACCCCTCCTCCGATGACAAATTGCGCATCAACACCACTGCTAAGCGCACGCACAGTTGATGCCCCTTGCGCAACCAGTGCTGTAATCATTTTTTTCGCCAAATAAGGCGCCGGAAAACTAACAGCCTTGTTGTAGGAGAACGTGGCATTATTAAGCAATAAGCTTGCTGCGTGCCCGATGGAAAAGTAGCTACTGGTCAGCGCAGTTTCCAAGCGCATCTCGACCCCTTGCCCCACCGAAACTTGCGCCAAGTCATCCAGGTACAAAGCAGCCCGCAGGTGAACTATCCCCTGCCGGGGACACTGGATCCTGTTATAAACCCCTTGAAAAACCAAGTCGCAGCCCGTCACTGTCATGGTAGCATCAGCAGTAAACTGCGTTTCTATGTTGCTCAAACAATAGCCATGTCGTCCAACCGCAACACTACTGCCCCGTAAACGCGGACCAAAACCCGTCGCAAAATCCTCTACCCCGGCAAGGGTGCCATTACGCAAGGTAACTGTTTGAGATTCAGTGTGATCAATCATAAGTGCGCCCCTATTACTTCCATCACTACGCAAGGTGAGGCGCTTCAAATTCAGATCAATTCGCATGCTATTTTCCAAAACCAACTGCTCAGTCAAATCAGTGTTGCTACCAAAACTGATCACCCCCTGGGCACCATCCTGAGTGGCAATGATCCCCCCATCAACAAAGCCTGTTGATGCAGCACCAAAACGCAAAGGAGCGCTTAAACAGATCCTGCCGGTTTTATTCAAATTTATAGGCCCATTCACCGGCAACAACGTGCCAAGATAAATCGTTGCCCCAGCAGGCACGTTAAAACCTTTATTGAATGCAACAAACCCTAGCGCATATTCTCCATGCGTAAAAGTGTATGTCGTCTCCTGGGTAATGACAGTCGCACGTCCGTCCAGCACCGCCCCCAACGGGACGGTACTGAACAGATAAAGCAAGCAAATCATCAGCAGGGAAAATGGGTGCATGTAAATCCCTACGTCTGCTGGAAGAACACAATCCCCGACTGCGTATCAAGCACATTGCCTGGCTGAATATCAAGTATCATGTCATGAGATGGGTTGCCATCACCAAAAAT
>RGUK01000640.1 GCA_010027825.1 bacterium | reverse complement strand
CGGCAACCGCGTCGATTAGCACAGCAGGCGCAACGCAAACGGCGACCAGCATTTCCATGAGCGGCACCCAAACCGCGATCAGCGTCTCGATGGCGGGCACGCAGACGATCACAGTGGCTGGTGCGACGTTTACTTCAACGTTCTTGCGATTCAGGGTGTAAAGATGGCGTGTCCGTGTTGCAATTCGTACACTTGCGGGCAAGGCTGCCAGAGTGGAACTTGCCCTGAAACTGAAGACCCGTGTCTAAAAGGGCGAAGGTTTTTTCCGGGGCATCCGCGATTTGGGGAAGTGGAATACCCGCAAGCCTGCTCAGATATCTACGCATCAGTGAGCGATTTTTGCAATTCTTTGTTATCAACTCCGATCTGTTACAGATGCTGCAACGGCACTTATCGAAGTGCGCCCCGCGGCGGAAACCCTAGTTACTGTCTTTCGCAGAGCGACACCGAAACTTGCTGCGATGGGGTTTACACGAAAGATTTGGGGCGGGCGATTACTTCGCTTCGCTGCTCTTGGGGGCCGATCGACTATACAGCAACAGAAAGCGAGGTGTCAGGCCGAAGTATTACGATATACAAAGACGGATCATTTTTAGGGTTTGGTGCAATCGGGCAGTTTTTGCATAGCGACTGGTATCTGAGAAACCCAATTAGCGGCCAGATTTCTGTGCAGCGCATACCAAAGCGTTGCCGGAGAACTGGTTATTCCTACGCTTTTTGGGGCTTTGGTTCTTTCAGTTTTAGGAACAAAAAGTATCAAAACTACGACAACGATTCGCCTGACAATGAGGTTTTTGACGAACTAGACCCGCACCCGTGGGGCATCCCAAGCCTTACGCTCTTAGGCGTTCGTGACAATGTTTATTGTCCAAACGATAATCCCCTTCCATGATTCTTACCTGCGACTACAAAAACTTGCTGGCAAGATGCGAGATGCGGGGCTATTCTCTCGACGAAGTTATGGGCTGTGTTGTTTCGCAAGAAGGCGAACTATGGACTATTGACACAAGCCACGAGTCATATCCAAGAGAAAACAAGCCTGGGTTTGTTCCAACATTTTCCGACGCTCCCCCTCGCATTTCTAGCGGTTGCTTGGCCGGCACTGAACTCAAAGCCCTCCTTGCCGGCTGGCCGTTCTACATCGTTTCTTCGCCGACTTGTAAATGCAACGCTCGCGCCCGCTACATGGACGAAAAGGGCTGCGACTGGTGCGAATCTCCCGAGGGAATGACCGAGATTATGGGCTTCCTGCGCGAGGCTGCCGAGGAGCGCGGCCTGCCGTTCGTTGACATGGCCGCTAGGCTCCTCGTGAAGCGTGCGATCCACAACGCCCGCAAAGCGGAGGCC
>RGUK01000065.1 GCA_010027825.1 bacterium | reverse complement strand
CAAGAAATTGTAGAGTTGGCCCATCCACTCAGCATCACGCTTAACCAGGTAATCGTTAACCGTAACCAGGTGAGCTCCCTTGCCAGCAAGCGCATTCAGATAGAGCGGAAGCGTTGCAACTAGCGTTTTACCTTCACCCGTACGCATTTCTGCAATTTTGCCCGCATGAAGCACCATGCCACCAATCAATTGTACGTCAAAGTGGCGCATGCCAAGAATACGACGGCTACCTTCGCGTGCGACGGCAAATGCTTCGGGCAATAGTTGATCTAAGCGAGCCCCACGCGCAAGGCGCTCTTTAAATTCATTGGTCTTACCTGCCAGCTCACTATCACTCAACGGCTGCACCGAGGCCTCCAACTCATTGATTTTTGCAACCAACGGCTGGAGCGCACGCAGCTCCCGTTCATTCTGGGTACCAAAAATTTTCGCGAGAATAGTAGCTATCATGCTTTGCTTCCTAAAAGTGGTCAATGCATTCAATGTTCTTGTAAAGGTGGAGCAAGCCTAACACAAAAGCGATACCGAGTCATTATTAGCAGCAAAGGCATCTGATTGTGCTGCTTTCCATAAGGAAATCTTTACAAAAGCAGTTGTTTGTCCTATGGTGGTGAGTACTCGCCACAAAACGCCGCCAATGGCCTCATCCGTCAGAGGAATGTACGCTATGTCTACTCTAAATTCTGCATCACCCACAACGCGCGTCGGACATGTATTACGCATCAGCGGCACTGTCGTAGACGTTCAATTTTCAGACGCCCACATTCCTCATATTTTGCACAAACTCATCATTGTGCGTACTCCCTCTTTAGTAGATGAGGTATTGCAATTGCCCCCCGATGCAGCACCTCAAGCTCGGCCTGAGTTTATTAACCTAGAAGTTGCCCAGCACACCGGCGATGGAGTCGTACGCTGCATAGCACTTGAGCCGCTTGATGGTATTTGTCGCGGGTTGCCTGTGGTAGACACCCTGGCTCCCATTACTGTACCTGTAGGCCCTGGTGTGTTGGGGCACGTCTTCGATTCACTTGGTCGCACCATTGACAAAAGCTCAGTCCAGCAAGCATCCGCACGCTGGTCTATCTACCGCAACGCACCACGGTTAGTCGAACAAAAAGCTACTGATGAAATTCTGGAAACGGGCATCAAGGTACTCGACCTGCTCACGCCGTACGTCAAGGGCTCAAAAATAGGACTATTTGGCGGTGCAGGCGTTGGCAAAACGGTGATTGTACAAGAACTCATCCGCAACATCGCCAAGGAACACGGCGGCTATTCGGTATTCGTCGGCATCGGTGAACGCACCCGTGAGGGAAATGAGCTCTGGCTGGAAATGAAATCATCTGGCGTAATCGAAAAGACAGCGCTTGTGTTTGGACAGATGGGTGAAATGCCTGGTGCCCGTTTACGCGCAGGACTCACTGGTTTGACGATGGCGGAATATTTCCGCGATGAAGAGCGCAAGGATACCCTTCTATTTATTGATAACATTTTTCGCTACATCCAAGCTGGCTCAGAAGTTTCTGCCCTGCTTGGCCGCATGCCCTCAGCCGTAGGCTACCAGCCAACCCTGGCATCAGAAATGGGCATGCTACAAGAACGCATTACCACCACACACCACGGGTCGATTACGTCGATCCAAGCAGTGTATGTGCCGGCAGACGATTACACCGACCCTGCCCCAGCAACTACCTTTCAGCACCTGGACGCAAGCACCGTACTTTCACGCAAGATCGCACAAGCAGGCCTGTATCCAGCAGTCGATCCGCTTGAATCGGTTTCCAAAGGACTCAAGGCTAGCATTGTTGGCCAACGCCACTACGATGTTGCCCGCAACGTGCTGAAAATTCTGCAGAAATACCGCGAGCTGCAAGACATCATTGCTATTCTTGGCATGGACGAGCTTTCGGAAGCGGACAAACTGACGGTCAACCGCGCTAAGAAAATTCATAATTTCTTATCACAGCCGCTATTCGTTGCCGAGCAGCATACTGGCATGCCTGGGCGCTATGTGAAGCGTGAAAAAACAGTCCAAGATTTTGAAAAAATCATCAGCGGCCAGTGTGACGAGATTCCCGCTCCCGCATTTTATATGGTAGGCACCTTGGAAGAGGCCTACGAAAAGAACAAGGTTGCGGTCTAGGAATAATGCCTCATGAGCCTGATCTCATTTACCATTAGCACGCCGCAGGAAAGCAAAACCGTACAGGTTGAATGGATTGAGGTTCAAAGCCCCAGCGGCACTTTCTTCGTTGGCTACGACCACGCCCCCTTGGCCTCGCTGGTGAAACACAAAAGCGCAGTCCTCTATAAACAGCCCGGCCAGGCAGAGCCGACTGCCTTCACCGCCCAACAGGGCATTTTCTACATAACTAAGAATCAAGCCGTCCTGATTGTTGACCAGTAGACATTTTCTAAAATGCAGTTTGCATAAGAAAACCGCTCGACTCCAAAGTCCGCATTGACGTTCCCGGGCCGACAGGCTAGAATGTTGCATGTAGATGGTCTATTTGAGAAAGCCTCTACCTCAGCATGCCGGAGTCTGAAGGCTCCGGGTTTTTTATTTCTTACCCTTCCTTTTTCTACAAGAGATATGGCTAACAAAATTATCCGAGCTTTGTGGGGCAATCTTCACGGTGAAGAGCTCAAAAAATATGCCCTTCTTGCAGCTGGCTTCTTCTTCCTGATTGGATCATGGTGGCCACTTAAAACGCTTAAAGATAGTATTTTCATCAATACTGTGGGGCCGCTGTACCTTCCTTATGTAAAGGTAGCGTCGGTAACGCTCTTTTTCCCCATCGTGCTTTTATACTCGCGCTTGGTGGATGCGTTTACTAAAGAAAAACTGATTTATTTGTTTATAGGTGTCTACACCGTGCTTGGACTGGTGTTTGTGTATTTTCTCAACCATCCAAGCATTGGTGTGGCAAATGCCCAAGTTGATCCAACCCGTATTATTGGTTGGGCTTTCTATATTTTCTGCGAAAGTTATGTTGACTTGGGGCTCACGCTCTATTGGTCGTTTGTAAACGACGTCGCCACCCCTGAATCGGCCAAGAAAGGCTACGGCCTGATCATCTTTGGCAGCCAGCTGGGCGGCTTCTTGTTCACCGTGCTGGGCAACGTGCTTGCTTATGACACGACACAATATGCACAGCGCGTACCGCTCATTGCGCTTATATCAGTCCTGCTCTTTGTTATGATCGCCGGCACCGTTTACGCGCTCACCAAGCTGGTAGGCACCGCCCAGCTGAAAGGCTATAGTGATCATTTGGAAGAAAAAACTGAAAAATCAGCCGAGCCCGTTAACTTCTTAAGCGGTCTGATGCTGCTTTTCACCCACCCGTATGTTATGAGCATTTTCGGGCTTATCTTGTTGCAAGAAGTTGCCTCAACTATTATGGGCTTTCAAATGATGTTGCTGGCAAAAGAGACGTTTGCCGATCCGGGACGCGTGAACCGCTTCTTGTTTGAATTCGGCTTTGCGGTACAAGCAATTTCCTGCTTCTTCGGCCTTGTGGGTACGTCCTTTTTCCACCGTACCTTTGGCATCCGCTCAGCACTTATCTGCTACCCGCTGGGGATTGGTATTTTTGTCGCCTGGTACTTGCTCCACCCAACGCTATGGACCATTTTTTACGTGATGCTTATTGCAAAAGCGCTCGGCTACGCGCTTAATCAACCAACCAAGGAAGCTCTCTACATTCCAACCTCACGCGCCATCAAATATAAATCCAAAGCCTGGATTGACATGTTTGGTAAGCGTTTTGCTAAAGCATCCGGCTCCATCGTCAACGGCATGGTTGGTCCAGCACTAACGCTTGCTGGTGGCTTCACGTTGGGCGTCATTGCTCTCTGGATAGGGCTTGCAGCCGTTGTTGGTAAAACATTTAACAAGACCGTGGCGCAGAATAAGCTCATTGAGTAGGCTACTATTGGCCTTTTTGAGCTGTCGTGCTAGAATGGCAATCCGCTGCCTTTTCACGGAACAGAAAAGCTTTTAACGATTGAAACAATCATTTTCACTATTTTCAGGAGGACTGTATGTTTTCTCGATTAGCACGAGCGCTCTGGGGCAACCTCTCCGGAGATGAGATTAAACGCTTTACCATGCTGTCGATGACGTTCTTGTTCATCATTGGTAGCTACTGGTTGATGAGACCCATCAAAGACGCTTTGTTCATGCGTATTGTAGGAAAAGCCTACATCCCTTACGCAAAAATGGCCTCTTTCTTCTTCATCATCCCATTGATTATGTTCTACTCAAAACTGGTAGACATTTTCGCTAAGCAAAACCTGTTTTATGTTATCTGTACTGGTTACGCAACGCTTTTCCTGCTGATTGCATACCTGCTGACGCACCCAACTATTGGTCTTGCAAACACCGTTGCAGATCCTTCTCGCGTATTGGGATGGGTTATTTACCTGGGCATTGAAAGCTTCGGCTCCTTGGTAGTTTCTCTGTTCTGGTCTTTCGTGAACAGCAGCACCGATCAAGCAACAGCTAAGCGCGGTTATGCACTGATTATTGCAGGTGCGCAAATCGGTTCGATTACTGGCCCTACACTGGCAACCCATGCAAGCCGCATCGGCATGCCAGGTCTTGCAGCTATCGTTAGCTGCAGCATTATGATGGTTGTGCTGATGGTACACCTGTTCGTACGTGCATACCCAGCCTCGGCTGTAGAGTCACCTAGCAAGGAAAAGAAAGCAACCGGTCCGGTAGAAGGTCTTCGCTTGCTCTTCAGCAAACCATACCTGATGGGTATTCTTGGTATTTCCACCTTGTACGAAGTTGTTGGCACCGTACTTGACTACCAAATGAAGTTCATCGCTGATGAAAGCTTCAGCACCGTAGAAAGCGTTACCGAATTCCTGGGCATGTTCGGCCAAGCAACAAACTTGCTTGCGCTTGCATTTGCTTTCGTTGGTACCAGCTTCTTCATTCGTCGCTTCGGTCTGACGTTCTGCTTGGTTATGTTCCCGGTAACCGTAGCTGGCGTGGTTGTATACACCATGCTGTTCCCATCACTGTGGGGCCTTTTCGGCGCTATGGTTGCGATTAAGGGCTTGAGCTACGCATTGAACAACCCATGCAAAGAAATTATGTGGATTCCAACCAGCAAAGACGTAAAGTTCAAAGCTAAGAGCTGGATTGACGGCTTTGGCGGCCGCTCCGCAAAAGCTGGTGGTTCTGGCATTAACGCCATGTTCACCACAATGACCGACTTGATGTTGTACGGTTCATTAATTTCGCTTGGCATTGTTGGCGTTTGGATTATGATTGCCATGTACGTTGGCAGAACTAACGATCGCCTAACACGCGAAAACGAGATTGTTCAGTAATTAGCTGATACAATCATAAGTGTTTGGGGCCGGGTTAGACGACCGGCCCCTTTTTTATTGTGTTTATTAGAAAAAAGTTGTTAGCACCATGAACATTATGCACAAGCTTGTCCACGTCCTGTGGGGCGATATTACCGGCAAAGAGATACGCCACTTTGGCCTGCTCTCGCTGATTTCCTTTGCCTTTATCGGCACCTATTCGATGCTGCGACCGCTCAAAGAAATTGTGTTCATGCATTTTGTCGGCACTTTTTACCTGCCAAGCGCCAAAATTGCCTCATTCTTGGTCATGATCCCGCTCACCCTGCTGTACGGCTTTTTGGTCGATGTGGTCGAAAAACACCAGCTGTTTTACATTTTCTGCAGCCTGTACGGGTCGCTCTTCCTCGGCCTTTCCTACGCCTTAGCGCATCCTGCTACCGGCCTAGCAGCAGCCAAGGCAACACAATGGGGGCTAACCGGTTGGATTTTTTACATCGGCATTGAAAGTTTCATTATGCTCATGCTGGCGCTGTTTTGGTCATTTGTTGCCAGCAGCACCAAGACGGAAAGCGCTAAGCGCTGCTACCCGCTTATCATGGCTGTTACCCAGACCGGCTCAATTGTCGGCCCTGAGTTTGCTAAAAATGCCAAGCATTTTGGCGTTCCCCTCCTTATCTGTGGTGCTGGCCTCTGCATGTTCGCCATCATCGCTATCGTACGTGCACTGGTCATCTTTAACCCGCAGATTATCACCGTTGAAAAGTCCAAGCGCCCTACCGGACCGATTGAGGGCTTGCGGCTTGTCCTCACCCGTCCCTACCTCCGCCCTGTACACCATGGTAAGTGCCATGCTCGAGTACCAAATTATGCACCGCGTGCAAGAACATTTCACTACCCTTGAGCAGATGGCTACCTTCACGGGCTCACTCGTACAAACCACTAACCTGGTGGCTCTGGTATTTGCCCTGATCGGCTCTAGCTTTTTTATGCGTAACTTCGGCGTACGCGCTTGCATGGTTGCGTTTCCACTGCTCGTGATGGGCATCATCGCTTACGTCTGGCACTTCCCCCATCTGTGGGTGCTCTTTGGCGCTATCGTGATTCTGAAGGGATTGAGTTACGCGCTGAACACACCATGCAAAGAAACGCTCTACATCCCAACTAGTTTAGACATCAAATTTAAAGCAAAAAGTTGGATTGATGGCTTTGGCTACCGCGGCTTTTTCGCGATGGGGGCCAGCATCAATACCTTCTTTAATTCCACGGCAACGCTCATGGCAGTCGGTCCACTGGTCGCCATGGGCATGTGCGGCCTGTGGGCAAGCATTGCCTGGTACCTGGGTACAAAAAATAGCGAATTAATCGCCAAGAAAAAGATTATTGATTAGCATGATTTCACCATCGTTACCCCACCTACAGTCTCTTATCAATAGCGGTCTGAATGAACAACAACGTGCTGCTGTCTTGCACGACCGAGAGGCCCTGCTCATTATTGCCGGCGCCGGCTCAGGCAAAACGCGTGTCATCACGACGCGCATCGCTCACCTGATCGCTAACCAAGGGGTTGCACCCCACCACATCGTCGCGCTCACCTTTACCAACAAAGCCGCAGGCGAGATGAAAGAGCGCTTGCACCACCTATTTGAGGGCAGTCAGCGGCTCCCTTTTATCGGCACCTTTCACTCCTATTGCTTGCAGCTGTTGCGCAGTTACCCAACCCTTACGGCCCACCAGCAGTTCACCATCATGGATGCCGACGACCAACAAGACCTGATCAAAAAAATTATTAAGCAGTATGCGCTGGCAAAGCACATTACTGCCTCCCAGATCACCTATGCGATTTCACGGCACAAAAACCGCCTTGCTAGCGGCGCCAACAATGCAGTTGCCATGGAAATTGGCACCCTGCCCATGCTGCGCGAGATTTATCTGCAATACGAAGCGGAAAAGGCATCGGCTCGCTGTCTTGATTTTGACGACATTATTCTACGGGTGCTGGAAGGACTGCAGAAGAACGT
>RGUK01000639.1 GCA_010027825.1 bacterium | reverse complement strand
TGGGATAGCACCTCATCAAGCAGCGTAGTTTTAGCCCTCGCCATCCTTGGCCTCCCGGTAGTTCAGTGCCCAGAGAACCTTCGCCATATCCTTCCCAGCCTGCTCAACCGTCTCTTCGCTGGCCTGGGGGAAGATCGCGTGAATGAGTTCGTGCAGCAGGATCGTCAGCCGATGCCGCCCACGCATCCCGTCGTGCAACACGATGCGGCGAGGCTTCGCGGCCTTCGTCGTGTACGTGATGCCGTACGCGCCGCCTGTGAGCGTTGTCCATCGGACGGTCCACTTCTCGTCACCGTTCAGGGTGAAGTGGTGATCCCTCGGCTTCTCGGGCACGGCGGGCCTCCGCTTTGCGGGCGTTGTAAATCGCCCGTCTCACGAGGAACCTAGCGGCCGCGTCAACGAACGGCAGGCCGCGCTCTTCAGCAGCCTCGCGCAGAAAGCCAAGAATCTCGGCCATGCCCTCGGGCGACTCGCACCAATCGCAGCCCTTATCGTCCATGTAGCGGGCGCGGGCGTTGCACTTACAGTCGGGCGTCGAGACGATGTAGAAGGGCCAGCCGGCGAGCATGCCTTTGAGCTGGGTTCCTGGGCCGTTAGATGATTGGGGCGGCGCGGCATGCTGGTGGAAGAATCCCGGCTTCGGATGCCGAGGATATGCCGGGTGGTCAACGTCGATTGTCCATCGTTCGCCATCCCGTGCAACGACGCAAGGCATCACGTCGTCAAGCGTGTAGCCACGCTCGCGGCAGCGAGATTCAAGGTGCAAGCGGTTGCAGCAGATCAAGGAAGAGGGTTTTCGCCACATGAAAGAATCGTAAATTTTCCGCGACCAAATTCCGTATTTCTATTAAAAGCCCTTTCCTGGCAAAGTTCAGACAAAGGAAAAACAGGGCTTTGGAATGAAGGCGGCCCAATGAAATCCATTCCCTGTGAATTTGTGTATCCAATAAAGGGCCAGCAACTAAAACCAGCAGACGAGCTTTTGCAGTAGACTATTAGCTGCACGCTTGGCCTAGTATTTGGCAAAGCGGTGCTTGAGTAATATGCGATAGTACTGCTAGCGGCAATCCTGTTGAGCGTATACGAGCCGTTAAAATCAGCAGCATTTTCAAAAGTCCAGTGCCACAAATTTTCCAGTTTTACGCTAATCGTTAGAGGAGTAAGTGAAGGCCAATTGTTACAGCTAGGGGCTGCGCAACAACACGCCATTGCTACACCTTGAACCGCAGGAACGTGGCGGTGAACGTGGAAGAGACAATCGTGACCGAAGCTGTCACGAGCGTCTTGCCAATGCTGATGGTGCAGGCAGACGTGTTGAGCGATGCCGACAGCGTCACGTCTGTCATCAC
>RGUK01000638.1 GCA_010027825.1 bacterium | reverse complement strand
CGGCGTCGCGCTTATATTGTTCGGTCTTTATCCACTCTCTTATCTTATCGGCAGTTTCCTGGTCGCCTGCGCTTTCGGCCATTTGTAACAATTCATCGATAATATCGTAATCAGATTTGTTGCTTGCGTTTCGGCCTTTGATCTTGTCGCTGGGACTTATTATTGGAGAGTTGGTAGGATTGTCGTCGCCATCGCCGCTTAGACAACCTTTTTCTAGGTTATCTTCCTTGTCACGCTTCGATCCTTGGATTGAATCGGCATTAGGATCCTGCTGATTTTCCTTGTCTTTTTCGTTTTGTTGTTCGTTGCCTACGAGCTCTCGATATATTGGAACGAGCATTTCGGCGAGGTCGGCGGTATTAGTTGCATTCGCAATCCTAGATACTTCAGGCCATGTATCTTCGCAGAATTGTTTGATATCGTCGCCTAGGAAATCGATTGAAACGTTTTCTTCCATGGTTAGGTAAGCAAGGCCTACTCTTTCCACCACGCCTAGGCCTTTGGCGGTATCCTTTATTTCTCCGATTGCCTCGGCGTTGTACTTACGCCTAAGAGGACCGAAGCCTGGCAATTCCTTCTCGGCCAGCCTTTCTATCCTGATATCTTCGACGGCGTTTACGAACATGTGGAATCGGCGTTTGTCTATATCCGCAGGCGTTATCCAGCCACCCGAATGATTTAGATGCGACGCCTCGTGTACAGTGAGCATGAGCATTTGCTCCTCACCCATTGGGTTGAATGGAGGCCTAGGATTAGTTACGCGCCAATAAATAGTACGCGTTTCCATAACGGCCGACCAGTTTTCACCTGGCTGCTCGTAGATAGGACCGTTGTTAGATACTAGAGAACCTGCATATCTTACTGTTTCTCGTGCCTTACGCATGACCATGGCGTTTGTTGTGTATTCATCAAACACCTGGTTTACGTCAGGTTCTGGCTCGGTATTAGATTGTTGCGTCATTCGAATTACCTTCCTGTAGCTTGAGCAGGTTACGAAGTTGATTCCTGTACAACGATGGAGCCTTTGCAATTACAGCGATTTCGGCCGCGTCTGCATATGAATGATATTGCAGCGCCATAGCCCAGGATTCGATTTCTCGGAAAGAGATAGGGAACCTGATTTCGGTGGCATTGCGAATCCTGTTGGCAGTGCCTACAATCATTCGTGCGGTGCGCTTGTCGAGAGTAGGTACTCTTTCGCGTAGGGCCTGCATTTCGATATCCTCTTCGGGATACTTGATAGTAGGCTGGATACCAAACCTAGAATTAAGAGCAGGATCTAATTCTCGTACGCCGATGTAATCGGCATCATCGTCGTCAGCCGGATTGGCGGTGCCGCCTACGAATAAC
>RGUK01000637.1 GCA_010027825.1 bacterium | reverse complement strand
CATACCAGTTAACGCAGCTGCAAATGCTACGGCTAACACATCGGCAAATGCTACATTATCATACACAGTTAATGCCGAGTTAAACGCTACGGCACAGACAACAGTTGATGCACAAATAACAAGAATTATTTCTGCAGACATGACTGCAACTGCACAAACAAGCGTTGAGGCTGGCATTGGTGTTACATTTGTTTCTTCATTAATGGCTTCTGGCTCTGTAACAAATGCTGAATTGTTTAGGACGGCAACGCTTATAAGTTCGGTAACTGCCAACGGAACAACGGCTGCGGCAATTACAACGGCTAAGAATATTGCGGCAAGTGTAAGCGGAGCGGCAACCTTGACAAATGCGACATTAACTGCGGCTGCGCCTACGGTAACAGTTGATTATCTTGTAGTTGCTGGTGGCGGTGGTGGTGGTGGTGTGAATACAGGTTCAAATGGAGGAGTAGGTGAAGGAGGAGGTGGTGCTGGTGGATTACGTTCAACGTTTACTGCAACTGGCGGTGGTGGTTCTTTAGAAAGTTCATTAATTTTATCAAAAGGAACATCTTATACTGTTACAGTAGGTGGTGGTGGTAGTGGTGGTAGTGCTGGAAATAATGGTGGCGTTGGTAGTGATTCGATTTTATCTACTATAACTTCTAAAGGTGGTGGTTATGGTGCAACTGCCTTTAATTCTGGAGGTAATGGTGGTTCAGGTGGAGGTGCTGGTCGTGTAAATTCAACACAAGGCTCAAAAACAGCTAGTCCAGTTCAAGGTTATGACGGTGGTAAAGGTGATACAGAGGGATGGCAAGGTGGCGGTGGTGGCGGTTCAGCAAGTGCTGGGGCAAATGCTCCGCTTCCAGGCGGTTCAGGTGGTTCCGCTGTAAATGGTGGTTCTGCAACTGCTATATCAATAACTGGGTCATCTATTTATTATGCTGGTGGTGGTGGTGGTGGTTATCAAGGATTAGGTGGTGGAACAAGTACAACTGCAAATAAAGGTGGTGCTGGTGACTCTGGAAATCCTGGTGGTAATGGTGTTGCAAATTCTGGCGGTGGTGGAGGAAGTGGTGGAAGAAATACAAGTGGTACTGCTGCTGGTGGTTCAGGCGGAAAAGGTGTTGTAATAGTAAGATGGTTAACATCAAGTGGTACAATATCATTATCTGGAGGTGCTGAAACAAATGCAGTAAGTTATACTGATGGTAGTTATAGTATTAGAGAAATAAAAAATTCTGGAACATTAAGTTTTAGCTAATATGGCTCATTACGCACTTTTAAATAATGAAAACTTTGTTACATCTGTTATAAGTGGTGCAGATGAAATATATATCATAGATGGTTTGGATACAGAAACAAATT
>RGUK01000636.1 GCA_010027825.1 bacterium | reverse complement strand
GCAGACCGCATTGATTTCTATTGGCGTGATAGCATTGACCGCACAATCCCCGCAGCAAGCTTCTACCAGCAGGGGGCTCGTTTGGTGGTTTTGGATAAGCAGGCATGGCATGCGATAGGCGCTTTGCATGAGCGTATGGAACCAGGCGTGACCGCAGGTACGGTCCTGGCTGGGGCATAACGGTGGAGATTTGTTACGGGGTGCATCCAAGTTCCGTAGGAAGCTTCTTCGTGGCTATTGCGCAGGGGCGCGTGTGTTTCACTGCCTTTGTAAATTCCCAGGTTGCAAAAGAGCAGGTGGTTGCTGCGGTGCGCAAACACTGGCCAACAGCGCTCCTCAGGGAGGACGTTACTGCAACAGCGGTGGTGGCAAGAATGTTGCTTGAGCCTGCTGCCGCGCACACAGTGCCGCTAGCAATTTACGGTACCTCCTTCCAGCGTGCCGTTTGGACGGCGGTGCAGGCAATTCCATATGGCAAGGTGGTCAGTTACCAGGCAGTTGCGCAACAGATTGGTAGGCCAACTGCGGTGCGTGCGGTAGCGCGTGCGATTGGTAGCAACAAGCTAGCAGTTGCCATCCCGTGCCATCGCGTGGTTATGAAGAATGGCGATCTATGCGGCTTTCGCTGGGGATTGCCGGTTAAACGAGCATTGCTAGCGCGTGAGGGAGTAACGATACCATGAAGTTATTCAATGGGTTATTGGTAGGAGTGTGTATGTCAGCAAGCAGTGTTCTTGGTTCACCAGCGGTTATTACTTCATTGGCAAAGCACAGCCCGCCGCCACCGCTTTCGGCAGCAGCTCAGCGATTGGTGGTAGGGGGTCGGTACCAGCACTACAAGGGTGATGTCTACCAGGTTCTGAACATCGCGCGTCATAGTGAAACGCTTGAAGAGCTTGTCGGTAGGAATGTTTTGTGAAGATGTGCTAATCAATGGCGTTGTGCAACCACGATTCCAACTGGTCCAGGCGCCAGCGTACTCAGCACTGCCAGCCGGCTGCACTATTGTTGCCCATCGTGGTGCAAAAGGAGCGCGGGAGAATTCTTTAGCGGCTTTCGGCAAGGCGTATGAGGCTGGTTTTAAAACTATTGAATGCGATGTGAGGGTCTGTGGAAGCGGTGAGCTGGTACTTGCACACGATGATGATACTTCTCGTCTGAGTGGCGCCTCTGGTTTGGTAAGCGCGTTACCGTTGGCAGCTTTGCGTACACTCGGTTACGAAGAGCCAGCAACGTTGTTTGCGGCAATGCCCAGTGATATGACGTTTGTTCTGGACATTAAAAGTGACGGCGTTGCTCAGCAGTTGGCTCACTTGATAGAAAAAGAATGTGCAGCGGGAAGGAGTAGTG
>RGUK01000635.1 GCA_010027825.1 bacterium | reverse complement strand
AAAAGATTCTAAAAAATAATATGTTGACATATTCTGACCGCTTGCAATACTCGCAATATGCAAACAACACACATCAACGCCGAAGCGGGAACGGCCAAAAATTTCCCGCTTACTGAAACCGAAAAAACATGGAGGGTTGGGAGGAATTGTTATGGTATGGACTTGCTGACTATGCGGCAGAGGGATGAAATACATGACATGAAAACGCGTTGTTGGATCCTGGAGAATGTCACACCTTCCGGGGTTGCCTTGATGTATCAATATGGGGCCGATGGTTGCGGGTATGCTGAAATTTACCCAAACGGAAAGATTGAAATCAAATGATTCAGGTACATTTCACCTTATCTTCATCCAACGCTAAAACCGGCCCCATCCCGGTAAGCACTACATCCGCAAATACTTGCCCGGATTCATGCCCGCTTAAAGCTGGCGGCGGTTGCTATGCCAACGGCGGCCCGCTTGGTATGCATTGGCGGAAAGTAAGCGATGGTAAGCGCGGCACCGGTTGGGAAGAGTTTCGCCGCGCAGTTGCAAACTTGCCGCAAGGTCAACTATGGCGACATAATCAAGCTGGAGACTTGCCCGGAGAAAATGATGCAATCTCCGCGCCATTGTTGGAAGACCTAGTCGCGGCTAACAAGGGCCGCCGTGGTTTTACATACACGCATAAGCCGGTTCTAGTTAATCAGCGCGGCCCAATAGAGCAGAACCGAGAGGCGATTGCCAAGGCGAATCGCGAAGGATTCACCATTAATCTTTCCGCGAATGGATTAAAGCACGCGGATCAACTTGCCGCGTTGAATATCGCGCCGGTTGCGACTATCCTGCCGCCCGGAGTTGAGGAGAACACCATGACCCCGGAGGGGCGGAAAGTTGTGGTTTGTCCCGCACAAAGAATCGAAGGAATGACATGTTCCAAGTGCCGCCTATGCCAACTTGCCAAGCGATCAATTATTATTGGCTTTATACCGCACGGAAACGCCAAGCGTAAAACCGGCGCGGTTGCAGTAAATAACTAAGGAAAGAGAGGACAGAATGACAAAAGAAGAAGTAGTTATGGAATTATGGGAGAATCCGCAACCTTGCCCGATGTGCAACTCATCGGATTTTTCCATCCTTGGCGCGCTTGGCAATCTCACCCATTGCCGGTGTCGATATTGTGGATGGGATTTTGAGATTAAAGATGAGGTAGTCGAATGATCGCCGAAATCTCCACCGGAGTCGTCTTCGCACACGGGCTGATCCTTGGCGGGATCTTGGCCGCGTTTGCGTTGTTGGTAGGTAGGAAATAAGTCTTTCCTCGTTTCCCCTCGTCATGGAGGGGAACGGAGGTGAGACCCGATAGGGTCA
>RGUK01000634.1 GCA_010027825.1 bacterium | reverse complement strand
TGGTGGCGCTGCTTGGCGAGGAGTCGGCGCTGAGACTGTACCATCAGCAGTATCAGTCTGGTCGCCTGGTTCAGCGGCATTTTGCAGTGCGGTGACATGTTGAGTAATGCGTTTGCGTATAGGGTTGGCGTCTTTGGCGCTAATTAATTTTAGCCCTTGTCCCTGGCCCAGCAGATAACTGAAGGTATCACACTGCGCACCATTCATCTGGTCAATCATGCTTGCAGCCGATTGCACCATCTGGTTGAATTGTGCAGCATCAGAAGCGGAGGCCGCGGCTTTGTTTGCTTGTAGCCCACTGATTATACTTTGCATTTGTTGCAGCACTTGGTCAACAGGCGAATTGCCTCCAGTGTGACCACCGCTACCGTTATTTGCTGCCGCGTCAAGTCCTACCCCTGCACCTGCGGTAGCGCCACCTACAGCAAGCGCGCTTGCTCCGCCGCGTACTATAGTGCTTTGGGCCATTTTGCCTACTAACCCTTTTGTGCCTGCCTGAGCAGCTCCTTCCGCAGTGGTAGAGCCTGCACCTTTTTCTTGGCCTTCAGGGCTCTTGCGAGCATCAGGATCTACTGGCGCCGGTTTTTATAGTTTGACGCTTTGTGCGTACAGCCTCTATTTGCTTCTGTAGCTGCGTGCGTTTTTTCTGATCAGATGATGGGCTTATCAATTCGTTTATCAGTCTATTTTTTTCCTCTTTAGCATCCCTCAGTGCTAATTGTTCCTCTGCCGTTAGCGCGGTGCTCTTTGGCTTGCTCTTCTTAAGTTCCGTTCTTTTCAACCTATAGTATTCAAGTGCATCAGCATTGTTGCTCTTTTCTGCTCTACGCTTTTGTTTTTTCAGGTAGGCCGCTTGCTGCGTTTGTTCTGCGGGTGACAGGTAAGAGTATTTGCCCTCTAAGCTCGTGCGCATCTCACTGGTTATCTTTTTTTGCTTGGTTGCTTGTTGTTGTTGCAGCGCTGCCTGTCGCTCGTCCAGGAGCTTTCTCTGGGACGCAGTTCGCACACTTGCCAAAGTGTTTACCCTGCTCCTCGTGGTCCCAGCCACCGGCGCTAGCACAAGCAGACTGGCTACCAGGTAGCTAAGCATGTGGCGAATGTGATAGCGAAACATAATTTCTCCTCATGACTGCTCAGTGGCGTTGTACGGCACGAGTTGAACCGGGGTATTATCACCTAGGGCGCTTGTTGCTTCTTGTTCATCAACCCAAGCATTGTTGATCCAATAACGTTTTTCTTCGGCATCGCCAGTGTAGTACACTACAAGGACATCGCTTTCCGAGGGCTGAGGGTCACCGGCTTGAGGCTGCTGCAGTACATTGATTTTGTCTGCTAGTTCACGGTTGACTA
>RGUK01000633.1 GCA_010027825.1 bacterium | reverse complement strand
GGCAGCACTGGGGCATCTTTTTGAATCAATTTTCAATTTGCCCTACCTGACGGGTATTTCGATTGGCTCACTCGTCGTTTTTTACACCCTGCTAGGCGGCTACACCTCAATAGCATGGATAGACTGTTTTCAAGGGGCGTTTTTGCTCGGTGCTATTCTGCTTGTGCCAGCAGCAGCTATGTATTCTCTAGGCGGTTGGTCGACTATCCACACGGCAGCGACCGATGCTCATGCCTATAACTTTTTACCTACCTCCTGGGGGAGCCTAGTAGAATGTCTGTTTTTAGCCGTCGGCTGGGGGCTTGGCTACTTTGGCCAACCTCACATCATCACCAAATTCATGGGCATTGATGATGCAAAAAACATCAAAAAGGCTCAGTACGTCGGCATCAGCTGGCAAACTATCACGCTCGGCGCTGCCGTACTTGTCGGCCTTATTGGCACAGCCTTCTTTGCAGAAGGGATGCAGAATCCAGAGTTTTTATTTATCAATATGACACAAGCACTTTTCCATCCTTTTTTCACGGGACTGGTACTCTGTGGCATCATTGCCTCATCGATCAATGTGATGGGCGCGCAGGTTCTAGCGCTAGCCTCTGTGGTAATGGAAGACGTAATCCAGCGGCTTCTCACACATCATCGCACCCTTGGCCCTTCAGTGGGACGCTTAAGCGTGCTTGGATTGTGTGGCCTGGCTCTTGGGCTGGCCTATGCTAACCAACACCGTCCCATTTACGATTTGGTACTGTACGCCTGGGGGGGACTCGGTTGTTGCTTTGGGCCCCTTGTCCTGGTTGCCTTACACACAAACATGAAAAATGCCCGCGCTGCGTTGGCGGGCGTTATAGTGGGAGCTTGTGTGGGAGGACTGTGGCCGCTGCCTGCCATGATCGTTGGTTTTCCAGCAAGTTTGCTCGCTATGCGGCTTGTTCGCTAGCCACTGCTCAGTTATCTTCCATCGACTCAGTGCATACCAAAGCATGGCGGAAGGAACGGCCCATGTCCATCGCTCTTTTCCTTTGCAGCGCCTTGTCTAAAAAAGCGACGTGATGCGCAGCATATTCTTGTGCCGCATCTTGCAGGTGGGGATAGTAAAAAAAAATATAGCGCACGAAATCTTTTAAACCATCTTGCCACGCCTGCGTTTCAACATTAATCCCAGCCTCTTGCAAAAAACGACCTCCCTGATGAACAATCCCGTACAGATTGTAAGGAGCCGCCGTTGGATAATGCTTCTGCGCTAGCGCTAGCCAGTTTTGCGTCGAATATGGGTAACGTATGGCGCAGCCTTCAGCAAGCAATTTTCCCGGCACCGTTATACGAACAACATGGAGCACCAATGTGGCCACC
>RGUK01000632.1 GCA_010027825.1 bacterium | reverse complement strand
ACAACACTGATGACCGCTTTGCTTACTACAATCTTAAGGGTATACAAAAAGGAAACAGTTGGGTACTGAACTCAAGCTATGTTGGTGACAACACCGGTATTACTTTCAGTATCAACAACTCAGGACAAATCTTGTACACTTCCACAAACATTTCCGGATTCACGAGCAACCTTGTCAAATTCAAGGCACTTACAACATCAGTGTAACTTCAAATAAGGTCGCGTGTCGTCTAAAACTTGACTTTCTTTTTTATGTAATTAAATAATTACAAAATTACATAATGGGTACACCAGCTCCATTGGCATTCTTGAACTATGGAGACATGAACATATTCCAGGGCACGGATACATCACAGTATGGGTTTGGAGATTTAAACATCAATCGTAATTGCAACATAAGTGGAACAGGAGGTACTGCGCTTGTTGTTAGTGGAGGATCCATTATTGCGGGGACCGCTTACGTAAACACGGACCTAAATGTACTGTATGGTGTTACTAGATTGACCGAAACACATGTTGATACAAATAATGGACCTTTTACTGTAACAGGGGGAAACAAGTTTGACATTCAAGTTGGTGCGGCAAGCTACATATCGACGTCGGGAGGAAACTTAAGTGTTGCAAGTCAAAACCACACATTGCAGTTAACCGGTGGATTAAATTCAGCAAGCGCGGTTGATATTACAGCATCCAATCCAGCAGGAGGGGTTAAAATTTTGTCTGGAATCAACACGGGGAATGTAACTATTGCGTCGGGATCAGGAGGTATTACAGGTACAACAAGTAACGGGAATTTGAGTCTTACAGCGAACAATGGAGCGGGCTCGTTTGTTGTAAAAAGCGAGTCAAATGGTCAGAACTTGACAATGTCACTAACAGGCAGTACAGATTCGCAAGTTCGCATAGAATCTAGTGGGACCAATCAATCCAATACGGCACTAGTTGTAAAAACCACAGATGCAAATGGAAACATAGTTTTATCAAACACTGATGGGCTTGGAAATGGGAGCACTAGTGTATACACAGGCTCAGGAGGGTTTATACTGTTGACAAACACGTCGGGGCCTATTTCGTTGGCATCACAAGCAGCAAGTACAAGCCTTACTGTATACAGCAATGGTGTAAATGAAAATTTGTCATTAAATTTGCTTGGTGAAACAGACTCGAGTTTGATTTTGCAAAGTCAAGGCACTAATAAAGCCATAGAGATCAAGACACTTGGCAATACGGGCAACATAAGCATTACGCAACCTACGTCATCTGAAGGTGGTATAACTGTGTTTTCTGGCAGTACTGGTTTATCGGTTACAACCCGTACTGGAGGAACAACAACAATAACAACAAACGGAGCA
>RGUK01000631.1 GCA_010027825.1 bacterium | reverse complement strand
GGCGTGGGCCTGATGGCTGGCTATTGCCTGCTCGGTGCTAGCTGGCTGATTATGAAAACCGAAGGCGCCTTGCAAAAAAAGGCGGTGGTGTGGGCACGTATTGCACTCTGGGCCACCGGCATCGGCATGGCGGTGATTTCGGTGCTCACCCCCGAAGTGAACCCGCAAATCGCCGCTAAGTGGTTTGTGCTGCCCAACTTCTTCTTCCTGTTGCCCATTCCGCTGCTGGCATTTGTGCTGTTTGCGTGGGTGGAATTAACCCTGCAAACCCTTCCC
Organism: bacterium; assembly: GCA_010027825.1. The sequence continues at coordinate 1,075 of RGUK01000631.1, read as the reverse complement.
CAAAGGCGCGATCGGCATAGCTGGGTGCCCTTTGCTGGCACCGTGGGCCTGTTCCTCACCGGCTTCCTTGGGCTGGGCTATTCGTTCTTCCCCTATATCGTCCCCGGCCAACTCACCATCTGGCAAGCGGCCAGCAGTGTGGAGGCCCTCACCATCATCCTGGTCGGCGCCCTCATCGTCCTCCCCGCAATTGTGGGCTACACCATCTACGCCTACAGGGTCTTCTGGGGCAAAGCTAGTACATTGCATTACGAATAAACCTATTGCATACAGTAAAATTCTAGGCTATAAGGCCGCCAACCTTACGCCTTATCTTGTTTAACCTATTCCAATATCCGTAAGGTCAACCCCTCGGAGAAACACATGTCGCAGGCAACATACCAAAGGTTCGAAGTGAGCATGTACAAAGGTAGCTTGCCTTCCTCGCCGGAAGGAGAGTTATCTCAACAAGCCTTTGCAAGTGTCATTAGGGCGATTCGTGAAGGTGATATTCATGCTCCTGCCGATAAACGCGGAGCGCTGATCATCTACATCCCCCTCAAGGTGATTCAACTTGAAAGTGCCGACCCAAGTAAAACATTCATCGAAAATCTAAAAAAGTTCATTAGGTTTAGCGGCTTGGATGTTTTTCAATACGGCTACGATGTGGTCGGGTTCTTCTACGGCCCCGATGAATATGCCGCAGCCGAAGCACTGTACAACCTGTGTAGCGGCCCTACCTTCAATCTATGGCCAGCCCACCTACGCCGCTCCTCTTAGTAACCAGTAGAGGGCGAAACAACGAAAGACAAGTAGCCCTTCCCAGGGCTACTTTTTTATGTATCTAGACCCCTTGCATTAACAGCCAAATATGCTAAAAAGCGCCAGCCGTTGCGAAAGGCACACCATGCTCGGCGTGTAACCTAACCCAACAACCCGCCCCGATAGCAAAGGGCACCTAGAATAAAGGATTGATAAACATGGCAAAAGCCACCTTCCAGCGGAACAAACCGCACTGCAACATCGGTACCATCGGCCACGTGGACCACGGCAAAACCAGCCTGACCGCCGCCCTCACCAAGTACTTTGGCGAGTT
>RGUK01000630.1 GCA_010027825.1 bacterium | reverse complement strand
CCTTTTTAGATGATTTTTTGCTTTTCTTTTTGCCACCACCGCTCATTTTTTTAGAACCCTTTTTACTGGATTTCTTGGAGCGTTTTTTAGAGGCCTTTTTGCTGGCTTTTTTAGAGGCTTTTTTGCTTCTTTTTTTACCGCCACCAGTGTGTTTTTTACTTCCTTTTTTGCTTCCCTTCTTCGAGCCCTTTTTAGATGATTTTTTAGAGGCCCTTTTGCTTCTTTTCTTGCCACCACCACTCATTTTTTTAGAACCCTTTTTACTGGATTTTTTGCTTCCTTTCTTGGAGCCTTTTTTGGAAGCTTTCTTGCTTCTCTTCTTGCCACCTCCTGTGTGTTTTTTGCTTCCTTTTTTAGATGATTTCTTGGAGCCTTTTTTGGAAGATTTCTTGGATCCCTTTTTAGATGATTTTTTGCTTCTCTTTTTACCACCACCGCTCATTTTCTTAGAGCCTTTTTTGCTGGATTTCTTAGAGCCCTTTTTGGATGATTTCTTGGAGGATTTTTTGCTTCTCTTTTTACCACCACCAGTGTGTTTTTTGCTTCCTTTCTTACTGGATTTCTTGGAACCTTTTTTACTGGATTTCTTAGAGGCCTTTTTGGATGATTTCTTGCTTCTCTTTTTGCCACCACCGCTCATTTTTTTACTGGATTTCTTGGAACGTTTTTTGCTGGCTTTCTTACTTGATTTTTTAGAACCTTTTCTCTTTTTACCACCACCTGTTATAGATGTTACTACAGAGGTTAAATCAGCTGCATCTTTTGCGATAAAATCAGGATTAGCAGGAATAGCTGCATCAGATACAACTAAAATGATTTCCTTATCGTTAGCAGTATCTTGTTTGGTATGCATTTTCGCTTTGTTTCTATAAAAATCATGATCATGAGAAGCTTTGCCAGCTGCATCAAGAGTAGCGGGGGCACTAGCAGCATCTTCGTCAGTTGAAACAATTCTGGAGTAAGTATAAGCTTTGCAGCCTTCTGTTTTTAATTTTTTAAGAACAGTTGCTTTATTTAATGTGCCAGCTACAACCAATTCAGCACGTAAAGCTGCATCTACAGGTCCTTCACCAGCAGGAGCTGTAGCAGGGATTGTTATGTTATAAGTTCTAGCTTTTTTATAGTAATGTGTATCGGCACCAGCAGTAACTTTAACTACACCAGGGTCTTCTTTAACGGGTACAGCAGGAGCAGCTGCTAATTTAAATGGGGCTTCGAGAGCAAATAAATGAACTATAAGTTTAGGATTAGCCATATATATATTTATATTAGATATTATTTTATATTTTTAAATTTTTTAAATTTATTTTTGTAAAATTTGATTTCCTGAACTATTACTAAATCTAAACTCGGG
>RGUK01000064.1 GCA_010027825.1 bacterium | reverse complement strand
AGAGATCGTGGGTCCGGGCATACAGAAGAACCCGCTCGGCCTGAAGGCTCCCGACCTTTTCGTCTTCAATGTCGTTGACATGGACGCGGGCAGGCTACATCTGGATGAAGCAACCCGGATCGCCGCCGAATTCGGACTCAACTTCGTGCCGATACTGGAGCGTGGCGAGTCCTTTTCCTATTCCCAGTCCGATCTCCTCGAACTCGCGAAGGGCAAGTACGCGGAGCACTTCCCCTCCGCAAAGCCCGGACAGGACAGGGAGGGAATAGTGGTCAGGAGCCTCTGCGGGGGCATAAGCTTCAAGGCGATCAACAACGACTTCCTCCTTAAGGAATAGTTTGACTTGATTAGAGATTTTCACTATAATCGCACACATGACTCTTCCATACGAAAGGTTCAGGGCGGTAAGGGCCGCGAAGGAGTTTTTGGGCGATCTTTTAGATCCCAAAAAGACTCCGAAGGTTCCGAAGGAATTGAGAAGGCGAGCCCTTTTTGTTCTCAGGCACTTTCCCCTTGATCACGAGATGGATCGTGCGACCGAACTGGCTCCTGAACTGTTCTCCAGGAGACCATTGTGAAATGACATTGGAGAAACTGGAAAAGGAGTGAAAGGAATGAGCCCGGAACTAGAGGGTGCACTGATTAGGGATTTTCCCGAGCTTTTCGGCGGCAGATCCAAGCCAAAGACGGAGTCCCTCATGTCGTTCGGCTGCGAACACAGCGACGGGTGGTTCAATATAATCCGCTCAATGTGCGAGGCCATAGAAGACCGCCTGAAGAGGGTTGATCCCCGACCCGAATACGAATTCGTGCAGATAAAGGAGAAGTTCGGAACGCTCAGGGTCTATGATGACGGCCACGACGAGTACATCGCCGGCGTCATAAGGATGGCGGAAAACATGAGCGCCGTGACTTGCGAGGTCACGGGCAATCCGGGACGCATGTGCAGGAAGGGACACTGGTACAGGACGCTCTGCGAGGAGCAGGCTCAGAAGGACGGCTACGAGCCCGTTCCCGCTAGGAAGGATGCCTGATGCCGTCCGCGGTGGATCTTTATTCGGGTGTGGGAGGCTGGTCCCTTGGCCTCAGGATGGCCGGCATCGATGTCGTTTCTTCCTACGAGTGGTGGGACAAGGCCAACGATACAAACCTCCGAAACAACGGCCACAAGACCGAATGTCTGGACATAAGGCAACTGTCCCCGGCCTCGGTTCCGAAGGTGGATCTGATCGTGGGAAGCCCGCCATGCACTCACTTCTCGCTCGCAAACAGGGGAGGCAAGGGAAATATCTACGAGGGACTCAAGGACGTTGAGAAATTCCTCGAGATTGTGGACGCGATAAAGCCGCGTTTCTGGGCCATGGAGAACGTGCCCCGCCTAGCCTCAATAATGGAGAGGGAGCTCTGTCAGGGAGGGGTGCTCCACAGGTTTGCCTCTTTAGGTCCAAGGATCATGGTTCTGGACGCATCGGAGTGGGGGGTGCCGCAGCGCCGTCAGAGGTGCATAGCAGGCAATTTTGATTTTGACCTTCTCTTCTCCTACCGCGACGGCCTTCCCGACAGGACGCTCGGGGATGTCATATCTTCCTTGTCGTCCGATCCCGTGCGCGATCCGACCTATGGAAAGCCAGTCCCCAGTGTGTTTGACCATGAACCCGAGGACGTCCTCTCGGCGGAGGAGGAGAGGATAAACAGGGAAATGAAGACCTTCCATCCCGTCTACAACAACATGTCCTTTCCTGACGATCCGGGAAAGCCCTCCAGGACGGTCACCGCCACATGTACCAGGGTTTCTCGTGAAAGCATCGTGGTGGAGACTGAAAAGGGATTCAGGAGGCTCACCGTGCGGGAGAGGGCTTGCCTGCAGTCATTCCCCGTGGGCTACCAGTTCTACGGCGAAAGCCACTCGCAGAAGCTCAAGATGGTCGGAAACGCCGTCCCTCCACTTCTTTCTTTTTACATAGCTCAGGCGATGCTTGGCACGGCCCCCGCCGACCTGCCCGAACCCTCGGTCGCCATAGGGGCGTTTTCTCCTCCGAGCGATCTTCCGAGACGGACAAGGCCGGACAAGCCGGGATGCTCCTACTCCGCGGAGAGGAGGTTCAGATCCGCCATACCGCATCTGAGGTTCAAGAGCGGTGTCAGGTTCGAACTCGGCAACTCCTTCTCCAAAAAGGGAGCGGAGTGGAGGATCAGGTTCTTCTTCGGAGGATCGAAGAAGATCGGCGAAGTCGTCCTGGATCATTCGCTGCTGAAGGACATTGAAAAGGTCAGGGGAGCCAAGTCCAAAATTTCCAAGGCCATAAAGGCGTGCGACAAGGTCTCTGAAATCATCTCCAACACATCCTCCAGCAACCTCCAGCACGCATGGACTCACTGCGAGGGAGGATGCGTACATCCCCATTCGCTCGTGGACGCCGTCGGTGACGCGGTGGGTTCTCTGATCGCAGAGGACGCTCCCGGGCTCTCTTCAGAGGCCGTGCGAGGCGTGATGTCTTCTATGGGCAATCCGCCGGGATGGGAGAAGGTTGTACGAAACGCCCCAGCCGTGTTCGCGGGTCTTCTGGTGGGGTGCATAGTCAACGGAATGCTGGAGAAGGCATGAGGACCAGGGAACAGATCATCGAATCCATGTGCCTTACGTGGAGACACGACTACGGCCTCGAAAAGGGCGCGTTCTGCGGCATGACGGACGACGAGAGGGAATTGTTGCGGAGGCAGATGGGACAGATATTTGACAACGACATCGCCCCCCACATGGATTTCAAAAAGCCTCCGAGAAAGACCGAAATCGTCCACGACGGGATCATCAAGATTCAATCTTTCGAACTGACTGAACATGAAAAGAAGAGGATAGCTCTCGGCCTCAAATACGGCCCCGCCGCCGCAGCGATGAGGGAAGACGGCACCTTCTGGGAGTCCGAAACGCCTCCTAAGGAGCCTTGGAGAAGATGGCTGTTCAGGAAGTTTCTGGGAAGGAACTGAATTTTCAATACATTCCCAGCGAACGGAGAATGCAGGAAACCCAGGAGGCCTTGATTTTCTTTTTTCCGTATTTCTTGCGGATTATTTTCCTTTCTGCCAACAGGTTTACTGCGATTTCCGCCGCATGACGCGCATTTTTTTGTCCATGAAGTTGAATAAAGCATTTTCCGTGCCGTAATAAAAGACGGCTTTTTAAATCAATTTAGCCAAATCAAAAGAAATTCCTTTATATTTTCAATCTTGCCGTCAAATTTGGCGGTTTCAAATTTCTACGGACTTTGGTATAATGATCGCGAGGATTTGAGGATTTCTGACATGGACGAAGAGCAGAAGCAAAGGCGCATGAAGGCTTTAGATGAGCTCTCAAGGCTGGATCAGGAGCTCGGACTAGACGACATGGAGTGGCCCGCGACCCGCGAAGTGGACGGTTTCAGGCTCGTCTGCACCTCCATGGCGTGTCCAGAGCAGTACGATGTGTTCCACGGGGAGAGGAAGGTCGGATACCTTCGACTCCGCCACGGCCGGTTTCGTGCCGACTGCCCGGACGCCCATCAAGAGACTGTTTACTCTTCAAACACTAAGGGCGACGGCGGTTTTGCGGAGGAAGAAAGGGACATTGAGATCGGCAATGCCCTTAAGAAGATCAGGGAGTGGATGGAAAGGAACCCGACGTGAAAGTTTTTATCGGCCCCTATAAGAACTGGTGGGGGCCCTATCAGATTGCTGATTTACTGCAATACGTCGGCTTTTCCAAGTCCCGAACGCACCGGATCGGCAGGTGGCTCGCCGACACGTCTCTTGCGGACTTGTGTGAGTGGATCCACGCCCGTCGCAAGAGATCCGTCAAGATCACAGTCCACGACTACGACGTGTGGGGAATGGACAACACCATCGCCCTCATCGCCCTTCCTCTCCTCAAGAGGCTCAAGGAAAAGAAACAGGGTTCTCCTCATGTGGACGACGAGGATGTTCCGGAACACTTGAGGTCTATCAATGCCAAGCCCCTGACTGAGGAGGAGGCGAACAGCGGATATCCAGACAACAACTTCCACCTCCGCTGGGACTGGGTGATTGACGAGATCATCTGGGGCTTTGAGAACATGATCGCAGACGACGCGGGTGAGATTGACTTCTACGAGAATAACAAGCTTGACCCCGAGGCTCACAGGAAGTTCCACGATCGAATTCAGAACGCCATGTGTCTGTTCGGCAAGTACCTTCAAGGGATGTGGGATTGAAAGTCAACTACCCGCGGCTTCAGTCGCGGGTTTGTGACTGACTGACCCCATGGTCTCCATCGCCACTATAAGCCAGTTGACACATGGCTCGTCCTTCGGAGGCTTGCCTCCGGAGGATCGACCGAGAGGCTATGTTGCAAGCCCCGTTACGGTCTGCGTTGTCTTGCCAGTTGCAGGACCCGCATCGGAAACTCCGTCCGTCCCGGTTGGACTTCTCCGTATGACCGCACCTAGAGCATCCCTGGCTGGTGTAGGCCGGGTCGACGAACTCAAGGGTCATGCCCTCTGCCTCCGTCTTGTACCCGACGAAGAACTGAAGCAGTGCGTAGGGCCAGCGGTGGTTCCGCGCCCTCTGCTTTCTGCTCGTCCTCGCCTTCCTCACGCCGTTCAGGTCCTCGACCGCTATGGCTCTTGCGTCGACCGACTTGGCGAATGCGACCAGTCGCTTGCTCGCGACGTGCATCAACTCCTGCGTTACGGCCTTTTCCCTTCCACCCAGGCGTCTCAGGAGACGCCTTGCGGATCGGGTGCCCACGCTGGCCACCTTCGCCCTCGTCTGTCTAATGCAGAGCCTGCGGTGTTCGAGGATTCCGCCTCGGACATACAGAGTCTTGTTGCTCTTCGTTTCAACCGCGACCAGGGTGTTCTTCTGGCCGAGGTCAACGCCGACGATATTTCCACTTTGTTTTGGTTCTGGAATTTCAACGCCCACCACGAGGATGAGCCACCACTGGTTACCGACCTTCTTCAGCTTGGAGTCGCGCCATGTGCCTTTGGGTATGGGGCGGCTCTTGTGTTCCACCTTGACCTTCCAGAAGGTCAGTTTTCCTTTGACTATCCTAAAATCCCGATTATAGACTACCGGTACGATAAGTTTTTTGTAGACTGCAAGACTCCACCTTCCGTTACTCTTCATGGATCTGTAGGTGCCGACCACGTGACGAAAAAGGGAACAGGAGACCTGGCTTGGGAGTTGGAACTTGTCTCTTATTGTGGCGTAGAACTCCTTGTGGAGGGAGGGTGCGGTGCCGGGTTTCTTCCTCGCGTGGACGATTTTGGAGAGCCAGTTCGCGGCATCCCTGAAGTTCTCGGCGACATCCTGGAACCTCGGGTTTTCCGTCGTAATCTTGATTTTTACTGCCCTTGTGCTTTTCATTCAAATAATATATAGTGTCATTTGTATGAATTTTTATGCCCTCATTCCTGCTATGTTATGAAAACGCCTAAAACTTGGTTCATTGACTTTGACGGCACGCTGGTAACCCAGCGCAGCCATATGATGGAGACCGACACCATCCTTGAGGGAACCAAGGCTTTCTTCCGTGAGGTCGTGGACGAACTGGATCACGTGGTCATCACGACCGCCAGAACGTGCGACGACAGGGAAAGGATACAGCGGTTTCTGGAGTCCCATGGCATAAGGGTGGACCATATAATCTGCGGCCTGCCCACCGGGGCAAGAATGCTCGTCAATGACATGAAGCCGGATGGAACCCAAACCGCATACGCATTCAACCTAGAAAGGGACAGGGGTATAGACACCTCTATTTTCCCATGAAAACATTCAGTGAATGGGCTGGCAGCCACCCGACCGACGACATGAGGCTCCTGTTTGAAAAGCGAACCCGTAGGCACATTAGGCTCGTGGGTGAGTTCTGCGACAAAATTGCGGACAAATACCCAGAGTTCAAGAAACTCCTCGAGAGGCAGAAAGTCCACGACGCCAGCAAGTTTGAGGAGCCTGAGTACACCCCCTACCTGTTCGTGACCTGGAAGTACAAGTGCAGGAAGGACGGGGAGGAATTCAAGGTTCCGAAGGAGATTGAGGACAGGATGCACGAGGCCACCCTCCACCACGTCACCACGAACTCCCATCATCCCGAATATCACAGCCCGAGGAAGGAAGGCCTTATCAACAAGGAGAACAGGGACGCACCCCCCGAGGAGATCGTGGACGCCACAAGCATGCCCGACCTTGATGTCGCCGAGATGTGCGCCGATTGGATGGCCATGTCCAAGGAACTCGGGGGCAACCCCAAGGACTGGGCCGACAAGAATGTCAACTTGAGATGGAAGTTCACCGACGGTCAGAAGAAATTGATCTACGAACTCATCAAGGAGTGCTGGGAATGAGCAGGCGCTATATCAAGCCGCTGAAAATGGGTCTGTATCCCACCGAGGGGCTTTCCCTGAAGGTTTACAAACTTTTCGTTGAAAAGGGGAAAGAAATGAAAAGATCGGGAACCTTTTCAAAGGACGCATGGGCACAATATGTCATTTCATCTGATTCCGGCAAGGAAACCCACCCGCTTTAGCGGGTGGGAGGAATTGCCGTCCTGTAAAAAATTGGTTTCGGTAACTATCTTATGTCAAGGTTGGTTGGTGTTGGCACTTTCCACAAGAAAGTAAAAAGCCGTAACGCACATGAAAAACAGTTAACCTTGACGAAAACAAAACAACGCTTCCCCCACGGCTTGCCGTGGGGGAACGAGCCATGTGTCAATTGGCTTATAGTAGACACTGTGGAGATTGCTCCGGTGATTTACAAGCCCACTCCCTTCAGGGAGTGGGTAATTGACTGCACCATCTTTATCTGGTCAACAAGGAGAACAGGGCTTTGGCCGAGGACAGGGCGGTCAGGGACATAGTCGCCTACATGAAGAAAATAAGGGTCTTCGGCTTCTCGGAGAGCTACCACGAGTACCCTTCATACAACGGCAACTTCATGTTTGACAGCGACATCTTCTCTTTCATGGCAGGTTCCATCTGCCTGAGCATGAAGACCATCAAGGAGGTGGCCATCGGAATGACAGCGTCAGACATGAGATCAGGCTTGTCGGCAAGGGTGGAAAGGGCCAACAGGATATTTGAGTCGTTCGGGACGAAGGCCAAGAAGGTCTACCCGCTCATGGACATGACGAAGAAGCAGATATACGAAATGCTCCCCGAGGAACTGCGCAGCATGAGCTGGAGCTGCCGTACGCCGATCTACGAGGGCGACGACATCAGGGAATGCGGAAGATGCAAGACTTGCAGGGAAATCAAGTCAATTGTCCCAAACGACGATGGCGACGTCGGCTTGGGTGCTGATGATTCTGCTCGCCCCGGGGAATGAAGTCGGAAAGTGCATCGCGTACTTCATGCCCTCTAGTTTCCTGAGGAATACTCTGCATGCCATCCTGTCGCATCTTGGCAGCAGATCGTCCACAAGTCCCGGTC
>RGUK01000629.1 GCA_010027825.1 bacterium | reverse complement strand
CATCCTAGTCACCCGGTACGATGTCCAAAATAGTGGAATGCGGCAAAACCGCCGGGAACGGGTATTCCGCAGGCAGGCCGATGGGTTCCTGCCAGCCGTGTGGGAGCGATCCATCCACGAACGGGTGAAGCCAATTCCAAACATGGAAGTCGGACTGGCCGACGGCCTCGTCATCGTGCACGCACCTAACAACTGCAAAAAGAATTCCAGCGACAGGAACAAGCGAATTCTAAACAGCGTCTTAGAAGGTGCCGGCATGAACTGGTACTATATCGGTATGGAGTCGTTTCTGCGGAACGATTACCAGACTGCCATCGGGCCAGTGCTCCTTGCGTTGGAGCATCCAGACTTAGGTATCACGGAACGCTACCAGCTCCTGTGCATGGCAGGCGTGATGTGTGCCGACCCAGCCAAACGCAGAAAATATCTGGGTGAGGCAGTGATGATCCAGCCAACAAGGCGCGAGGCTTACGGCCACTACGCGACGCAACTGATGGACGACGGCAACTACCACGAAGCAGTGCGACTGCTTCAGATGATTATGACGCTTACGCCACCGGCCGGAGTCGTCTGGAACTTGGACGCCAAGTGGTACGGCCACATGCCAAACTTCCTACTGGAACAATCCCTGCGGGTAGTCGGCCAAACAGCCGACGCAGATCGATGCCTTAAAGAAGCGTTCCGAGCCGCTTGGGGTCAAATCACCATTATCTACCAGGGCGATCTTCCAGACGCAGTGCGAACATCTAAGCTGATGATGGACACGTCCGATCAGCCCGCTGGCCTGCAGCATCTATTTATCACTAACCCTGGCGAAGATAAGTTCGGCAAGCGCCTAAACATTTGCACAAGCGTCGAGGACGCCATCAGCAAAACCTTGGGCAGGATCTTACTTTTTGTTAAGTGCGGCAAAGACGTGGTAGTGCCTAGTTTGCGCTGGGATATGGATCTTCTGGCGCAGGGCACACTGCCAGCCGGGGCCACACGCCTGCCAGATCCAGTTGACCGCAAAGGCAACGTCATCGTCGGCCTTACCACTACGCCTACACGCATCGGCAAGATCATGCCCACCATCCAGAGCCTACTGGCGCAATCGCGCCCGGCAGATCAAATCATTCTGTCTGTGCCTGAGAAGCTGGCGCGAACAGGCGAACGGTTTGGCGATATACCAAAAGAGCTACAGGCGCTGGCCGATGCTGGTAAATTAGAAATTCACCGCACTAAGGACTACGGCCCGGCGACCAAGTTTATCGGGCCGCTCGAAGTAGGCGGGGATCCCGACGACAAGATTTGCTGGCTGGATGACGACATCCTCTACAGCCCACTGCTTTTGCAGACCCTCGCCGAAGAACTAGATAC
>RGUK01000628.1 GCA_010027825.1 bacterium | reverse complement strand
CACGTCAAGTTCTGTCGAAACTTTTTCGTTGATTCTCGAAACATTTTCGTAGCTCATGTAGAAATTTTACTCAATCAACTGCGCAAAATTACTCAACAATCTCATGGCGGTAGTCCTGATCAGTCAGGTACTTAAGTAACTGCCCATCGTCCCCATCAGGGATATAGACCAAGACCCTTGTACCATGCGTCATGGCTTTAGCCAACCTAAAATTGACATCGGTGTACAGGTTGACTGCATGGTCATCCTTGATGTACAGAAGATCGTCCATCATGGAAAGCAGATGCAGGACACTTGAATAATGCTTTGGCGCATTAGGAAGCCCAAGGCAGGCCCCTGTCTGTACCAGGGTTAGGTGCATACGTTCCCTAAGGATCTTGGCAGCCACGGCCCTCGCAAGGGTATACTTACGTTCCCTGCACTTTGATTGCAGTTGCTCGGTGGTCAATCCGGATGAAGATGCGCAGATGTCGATGACGGTTCTGCGGTTCTCGAGCGTGTTATGGTACATCGGTTCGGTGCGTGTCTTTTTTGTCATATCTGAAGTTTTAGGCTTGGCCTTTTGATTTCCCCGGTGTCCAGGTCCACCACCCACACCCTGGAACTTTCCCCGACATGCGCCAGGGGTTGGTCCTTCAGTAGCCGGGTAATGCACTCCACCGCTAGGGTTGGGGTCAGGGGTCCGTGAACCTTCACGCCCTTTGGTTGGACCTCTAAAATTTGCAAATGGTATCGTTCCATTAATGTATCATTTAGTACATGGCTAATATGAGCAGTGCAGTAGTGCAGTTAAAATTCGGTATTCATCTATATATATATATTATTTAATTTTTTTACTCTCTTATAAATCAAACCAGTGCAGTTAAGTTTTTTTAACTGCATTTTCATTTTGACTGCACTCATGAAAGTGGTAAAATGTGATAAATTGTTAAAATGGCGCATCCTCGAGTGCAGTTAAGTCATCATTCAGTGCAGTTAAAGGGCCTCCAGTGCAGTCAACTGAATTTGTTAACTGCACTGAAATTCGGACCCCGGTGTGGTTGTTTCGGGTGGTTTCGGACACATAACCCGACCTTTCGATGTACGTTTTAACCTTCCGTCCAAACACCTTGTCGGTCATATTTTTCAGGTTATGGGCCTTGCTTATGTACTGATAAAGGGCCGACTTGTATATGATCAGGGTGTCTCTATTCTTCCAATCAAAGGCCTTTTGCATACTCTCGGTCATGTCTTTTCTAAGATCGTAAGGCTTCAAAGCATGGGCAAATTCCTGGGCGTCTTTGCTGTTTTTGCAGGCCTCCATAGCCTGTTCGATGGTGTCAATAATGCTTTCAGGTACCAGTGTTTTGATCAGACGTT
>RGUK01000627.1 GCA_010027825.1 bacterium | reverse complement strand
CATAACCATAACCATTATTGTCAAAATATTGACGTGGATTCCCATCCCCATCCGACAGCACGATGTAGTTGCTTGCAGTGCGGATGTCGAGGCCACCTTGGTTGCCGTTGTAGGAGCCGAGGATGGTGTTTTTTGCGCCAGTAGTGATTGAATTACCAGCATACCAACCAATAGCAGTATTTAAAATTCCAGTTGTTGAATAAAGTGCCGAACGACCAAAAGCGGTGTTTGTATTATTAGATGAATATCCCGCCTGATAGCCTACAAAAGTTGAGCCATCTGCTGTTGTATTGCTATACCCAGCCTGATACCCCACAGCAGTGTTGTTGGAGGCGGTGAGGTTGGCGTTAAAGGCTTCGTTGCCGATAGCGATGTTGTATGAGCCAGTGTTGTTTGAAGAGAGTGCATTCACTCCTAGCGCATTGTTATACGCCCCAGAAGTAAGACTCGACATTGAAGCTTGCCCGATTGCGGTGTTCTTGATACCCGTAATCGCGGACACCCCCATAGAGTAGTCCCCCACGGCGGTATTGAACGATCCAGAGGTGTGTCCGTAACCAGAGTACGAGCCAAGGAAAGTGTTGTAATCTCCTGTACTGAGACGGCCAGCAGACCAACCAACAGCGGTTAAACGAGTGCCCGTAATGTTGGCGTTGAGTGCCTGATACCCCACTGCTGTATTGTTAGAGGCGGTGGTGTTGGAATAGAGGGAATCTTTACCAACAGCGGTGTTGTATGAACCGCTTAAATTTGACCTTAATACTGAAAATCCTACGCCTACATTGTGTATTCCATCAATATTTGAAAGTAAAGATTCTGAACCTACAGCAGTATTTTCACTACCTGTTGTATTGACAAGTAAAGCGTTATATCCAATTGCAGTTATGTTATTTCCTATTGAGGCGTATGCGGCTTGAGCACCAAATGCAGCTATTTTTACGCCTGTCTGATTGCTATACCCAGCCTGATAACCAACTGCTGTGTTGTTGGAGGCGGTGGTGTTGGCTTGGAGTGCTGAAGCGCCAATTGCAGTGTTGTAACTTCCACCAAGTGTGGAATCCAATGCGGAATCACCAACAGCAGTGTTGTAGTCGCCGTTGACGTTCGCTGCAGCTCCATAGCCAACACCCGTGTTTCCTGTTGATGCGGCTCCAGAAGTATTGATCAACGCAACATAGCCAACGGCAGTATTGCGAGTTCCCGTCGTATTCGCCGCCAAAGCACTCGCACCCACCGCAGTATTGGTTGCCACAGCACCTGCGCCACGACCCACGGTGATGCCGTAGACGGTCAGGTCAGTGCCACTGAATTGAAGGTTGGAAGACTGGGCAACAGCCGAGGTAGAAGACGCGTAGAAGACCTGATTCGCGGTAAAACTC